>JAFYIK010000170.1 GCA_017538685.1 Bacteroidales bacterium
ACCGTGGACATCAACGTCCCGAAGGGCGAGATCATCGACATCCACGTGGTGGCGGCCCGCACGGTGGAGCTTATCGCGCACACGGAAGCTTTCCGCAAGGCCCACGGCATAGCACCCATCTCCTACGAAGTGGGAACTGAGGAGGTCCACGGCGGACTGGCCGACGAAACCACCTTCGACACCTTCATCGCAGAGCTCAAGAAAGGCCTCAAGGCAGTCGGCCTGGAGGATGTGTGGCCCTGCTTCATAGTGGGCAAGGTGGGAACCGATCTGGACACGACCCTGTTCGACACCGAAGTCGCAAAGACCCTCACCGCAAAGGTGCGCCCCCTGGGCAGCTATATCAAGGGACATTACACGGACGACGTTTCCAACCCGGAGGATTATCCCCTCTGCGGAATGGGAGCGGCGAACGTGGGCCCCGAATTCACCATCAGCGAGTTCCGCGCACTGTGCGAGCTTGAGGAGGTGGAGAAGAAATTCCACGCCGAAGGAAAGGTCGGTGTGCTTTCGCATATGAAAGAGACCCTGCTCGAGGAAGTCCACGACTCGCATCGCTGGGAGAAGTGGCTACACGAAGACGAAAAGGGCCTTGATCTGCACGAGCTCACCCCCGAGCGCCAGGACTGGATAGTGGCCACCTGCTGCCGTTACATCTGGCAGCAGCCCCGTTCCCTGGCTGCCCGCGGTTTCCTCTATTCCAACCTCGAGCGTCTTGGAATGAGCCCCGAAACGGTGGTTCTCGGACGCATCGAGCGCGATATGGACAAATACTTCCGCGCGTTCAACCTTATCGGACTCAACGATTTGCTTTAACAATAAACAATCATAACCAATTAATCTAATGAAACTATCCCCTATTCGCATTCTGGCAGTGCTTGCCTGTCTGGCACTTTCAGTTACGGCCTTCGCCCAGAAACACACCGTTTCCGGCAAGGTGATTGACGCTTCCAACGGGGAGCCCGTGATGGGCGCGGGCATTATCCTCCCCGACGGCAGCGGCACCGTCACAGACTACGATGGCAACTATGTTATCGAAGCCGGTGCAGATGACATCCTCACTTTCTCCAGCCTCGGCTACAAATCAGTGACCGAGAAAGTCGGAGGCCGCACCCGCATCGACGTGGAACTTCATCCGGACACCGAAGTGCTGGAAGAAGTCGTCGTGCTGGGTTACACCACTCAGAAGAAGGCCGAGCTTTCCAGCTCAGTCGTCTCCATCAACGGTGACAAACTCCGCGACGTCGCCACCAACGACGTAGGCAATATGCTCCAGGGCAAGGTTGCCGGCGTGGTGGTTATGAACGGCTCAGGCCGTCCGGGTGAGACCGCCGACATCCGCATCCGCGGTACCGGTTCCATCACCGCAGGCGCAGGCCCGCTTTACGTCGTGGATGGAATCGCAGGCGGTTCCTTCAACCCCAACGACATCGAGACCATCACCGTCCTTAAGGACGCTTCCGCCACCGCCCTCTACGGTGCAGCGGCATCCGGCGGTGTTATCGTCGTAACGACCAAGAGCGGCAAGCAGGACAAGACCGAAGTCGAGTTCAAGGCCAGCGGC
>JAFYIK010000171.1 GCA_017538685.1 Bacteroidales bacterium
AGGTTCTTGTCCACCTGGATAGTGAAGTCGGACGCCTGGTCCTTGGTGGTCTCGTCGTCCTCGAACTCGTAGTAGAAGTCGTAGCAGGAATTCTCCGGAGTGGCAAAGCCGATGAAGAACGCGACCCTCATTCCGGTCTGCTTCTCGGCCTTATGCACCGCGTCGATAAACTGCTTTTCGTAGAGCTTCTCTCCAGTGATGCTGACTATGCCGTTTATCTTCTGCACCATATGGATCTTCGGGGTGGTCTTATAGAAGCCGCCGACCTCCACCATATCGTGCATATTATAGCGGTAAAGTCCTGAGAATGTGGTCACATAGATGCAGTACCTAACGCCTTTCTTCAGCTCGTGCAGACGATAGAAACGAGGGTGTTCGCTGTCCATATCGCTCTCTTCCACGAACTCGTAGTAGTTCATATTCGGGAAGAGGACGGTGTCTATGGAGTCGTCCAGCACTATGCCGAAACGGCACTCCGAAGCGATGAATCCCAGCTCCTGGTAGTAGGCCTTTTCAGGCAGCATCGCAGCCACTTTATCGGAAGCGATCTTGGTATTACCGCACTTCCAGCTGCTGACGAACTCCAGGTTCGGCCAGAAATCCTTGAACTGCGGCTCGGGATGATCTTCGAGAACCTTGCGCAGGAACGCCGCTCTTTCCGGATCAGGCTTTATGACGTGCATCAGTTCTTCGCGCACTGCCTCCGGAATGTCGTATTTATCGGAGATAGTCCCCTTCTCTATGTCCTCTATGTACTCCGCGAAATGGTCTGCCGCGGATTTTGCGAACTCGAGCATAGTCGAAGGGTTTGCAGTCGCGAACATAGTCACGTCCTCGGCCACACCCAGCCTCATCATAGTGTAGTAACGGGCAGTGTAATCCGGAATGTCGTTAATGCAGTCGGGGAAAGCATATTTCTTGCGTATCATTCCCGGGATCTTCTTCACGAGAAGGCCGGACACCGCGCCGCAGATAGTTCCGTCAGGAGCATAGCTTTCCACCACCTTGCTGGTGCTCTGGAAGACCTTTCCGTCTATCCATTTGTGGCGGTGCAGATACATATTGTGCATCCAGAGTTTGGACATCCTGCTGTAGACCGTGCGGAGATACTTCGCGGACATAGGCAGGTATTTCGGCTTCGCAGTGGTGCCGGAGGTGGTGGCGTACATCAGCGGCTTGCCGGGAATCAGCACGTCCGCCTCGCCCTGCATATGGCGGTCCACGTAGGGCCTCAGGGACTCATAGTCCGCAGCGTCCACGGCGTGCTCGTAGATACGGAAGAGCTGGTCCGCATTGCGGGCCCAGAGGAGCTTCGAGAAGTGGTGGTCTTTGCCGAAGGCCGTGCCTGCGTTTTCCTTAAGGATCCTGCGCAGGGTCCAGGCGCTCGTCTGCTTGGGATGACGGCTGGCGTAGAGCAGGCCTATCCTGACCGGGATGGATGTTACGGCGACCGCGAGATTCGCGATTATGCTTACAAGGTTCATATAGGTTTCAGTACTAACTAACGGGAAATTCTATCAATAAACGTGCCCTTCCAGGAACTTCCGGACCACGGCCGTGTATTCGGCGGGATGGTCCACATAGGACAGGCCGTGCTTGCTGCCGGGCGCGAGCCACATCTCTTTGTAGCCCTGCTGCTTCGCGTCGTAGCAGCGGTAGACCATCTCGGTGGGGACGAAGTCGTCCGCGTCGCCGTGGATGAAGAGCATAGGAAGGGTCGATTTCGCAAGCTGGTCCAGCGAGGAAGCTTCCTTGAAGCCCCAGCCGTAGCGGACCTTGGTCATCGAGCTGCCCATCAGGAAGATCAGCTTCGAGAAGTGCATCTGGTCGAACGAAAGGGCGAACTGGTCCCAGACGCTGGTGTAGCCGCAATCGTCGATTATCGCCCGCACATACGGCGGCAGGTCGTCGCCCGAGGCCATCATCACCGTGGCTCCGCCCATCGAAATGCCGTGGTAGACCTGCAGGGTGTCGCCGAACAGGTCGTGGCCTAGGGCGCTCCATTTCTCGAGGTTGAAGCGGTCGAACCAGCCCATCTGTGCGGCTTCGCCTTCGCTGCGGAAGTGGCCGTGGTGGGTCGGCAAGACTATGTTGAAGCCAAGCGAGTCGCGGAACATACGCGCTATGTGCGTCATTCCGAGCGCGGAAGAGGTGTAGCCGTGGGCTATGACCGCCGTACGCTTCGAGGGCGTCGGAGCCGCGCAGTAATAGCCCTGCAGGCGGTATTTGCCCTGATAGTCGAGGATGGTGGTGTCGTGCATCTGTCCGGTCTGCACGAGCTCGTCGAACCACTCCGTGGTGTGGAAGATAGTGTCCATCCAGGCCATCTCGCCGCTGAGGTCTTTGTTCCGGACTCCCCTCTCCGGCTGAAGGCTGAACTTCACTAGCTGCTCGGAAATCACCAGGCACACCACAAACTGCAGCACGACGATGCACCCGAGCACGATAAGGATTATCTTCCAACGCTTTTTCATACCGCTAATATAGCAATAATTCGGTTAAGCGCTTCTTTTAGCAGGGAACGCGGGCAGGCGAGGTTGATGCGGATATAGCCGTCGGAGCCGTACATACGGCCGGAATTGACCCAGACCTGCGCTTCGCGAAGGAGCTTGATTTCCAGATCGTCCGCACTGATTCCCAAAGGAGTAATATATATCCAGGCCAGGTAAGTGCCTTCAAGCACGCACACCGGCAACTGGGGCAGACGCTCGCTCAGCATCGAACGCAGCAACTCGTAGTTGCCCTGGATGTATGCGTTCATCTCCGCCAGCCAGCGTGCGCCCTCAGGCGAATAGCAGGCTTCAAGACCAGCCGGTCCGAAGACATTCAAGCCGCATATCTCGTTCACGTTGATTGCCTTATCCACCATCGCTCTCCAATCCTCGCGCTTGCAGAACAGGAACGATGTGTGAAGCCCTGCCACGTTGAACGACTTGGAGTGCGAACTGAGAGTAACCGAGCCCTCCAGAAACTCCGGTCCCAAAGAGGCAAACGGGGTGAAAGTATGCCCCTCACCTACTATCTCGCAGTGTATCTCGTCCGAGATGACGGTAACCCTATGCCGCAGCGCAATCTCCCCCACTCGCCGCAACTCATCTGCGGTCCATACGCGCCCGGCAGGGTTGTGGGGATTGCAGAGCAGCAACACCTTGTTCGAAGGGTCGGCGCAAGCGCGCTCAATGCCGGCATAGTCATATTCATAGGTAAACTGCCCGTCCGGCAAGTCGCGCCGCAGCAGCGGCACATCCACCAGCTTGCTATCGTTGTTGCGGACGGACGAGAAGAAGCAGTTGTACGAGGGCGACTGGATGATCACGCCCTCGCCCGGCTTGGCAAATGCCTTGATAACGGCCGACAGGGCCGGCACCACGCCCGGGGTGTGCAATATCCACTCACGCTGCACGGACAGCCCGTGACGGGTCGCCCACCAGCGGATAATTGCCGAATAGAAGGTGTCCGGCGCGCATTCATAGCCGAACACGCCGTGGTCCAGACGCTTCTGCAAGGCCTCCCGGATGAACTGCGGCGCTTCGAAGTCCATATCCGCCACCCATAGCGGTATCAGCCTCTCCCGCTGCTCGTCCGTCAATTGAACTCCCATCGGGAGCTTCGCATCCCATTTCACGCAGCCGCTTCCCTTGCGGCAAACGATCTTATCGAAATTATACATAATATTATCTCGGCCACCAGTCGGGCTTTGAGTAATCGAAGCCCTCACGTTCCCTGGCCCAGGCTTCATTGAAGAAGACAGAGTCTGCTCGGTCAGTATAAAGAATCCCTTCAAGGTGGTCTATCTCGTGCTGGAAAATGCGGGCTGTGTAACCGCCTATCTTCTCGGAGACGACTTTACGCTCGCGGGGGCGAACCCCGTAAGGCAGATAAGAGACGGCAACCGAGTCGTAGCGCGCTACGCGTCCGCGCATAGCCGGTACGGAAAGGCATCCTTCGTAGCCGGTGACCTTCTCTCCCCAGAGCCTGTCTATGTGTATGTTCAGATAGACCTCGAACGGCTCCCCTTCCTTATCCAGTCTCTGCACGCAGATAATTCTCTTATTCACTCCAACCTGCGGTGCAGCGATTCCCACTCCGCCCTGCGAGGGATGCTGCACGGTGTAAAGCATCTTCGCGACCAGATCGGGCAAAAGCACCGACTTAAGTTCCTTCTCCGAAAGATCCGAGCTCGGCGTCTGAAGGACCACGTTGTCCTTACCCGATTCGCACACATACATCAGCGAATCCGACTGTCTGATTATCGCCCTCTCCAGGCGTGAGAACACATTGCTTTTCTCATAAAGCATCCTGTACGTTCCCCAAAACGCCAGCACAAGCGCTATCGTGACGAAAGTCATCAGAAGAAACGGGTGTCTTACTTCATCCATATCAAGTCAATATAAGGGTCCATACTGAGAATCTGACGGCGATTCCTATAAAGATCATCAGGCAGGTCAGGAACTGCGGAGCTTTGTAGAATCCCAGGGCAATCAGCAGCGGTTTCCCCACGAACGGCACCCAGCCGATAAGCCCCGCAAAGGGACCATACTTCCTCACGTTCTTCTGCTGCTCCTGGACCTTTTCTTGCGACACCCGGAAGACCTTCTCTATCCATTCCGTCTTCCCCGCCCTTCCCACATAGTATGTGGTAATGGTCCCCAGCGTATTCCCCACCACAGCCACTATCAGGCAGGCCATCCACTTCTCCGACATCGCCGCCAGGATCGCCACATACAGCACATCCGAGCTGAACGGCACCACCGTTCCCGCCAGAAATGTCCCGAGGAAAAGACCCAATAATCCCAAATTCACCAGATCCATACAGTTACAAAGATACTAAAACAACTGTCATTCATAACCTGATCGGGAATCTTTCTTCAAATTCTTGAAAGTAGATCATTGGGATCTGTCTCCGACATAATGGATACCGCAAACCATTTCTTCCCGAGGTCTTTAAGGGAAGCTCCGATGAGATATACCTGATTGTCCAGAATCAGGAAACGATCGTGGGATTTCTTAAACTCTATCACGTCAATGGTCGCTGAGACTCCGGCCACCCGCTTATCCAGCATAGTCAAGACGGTATCATCCACGTAATTGTCGATAAGGACGCATAATCTGTTTGTTAACCTCAATCGCTTCTTTTGAAGTTAAGACACTACTTAGCATCGCAACGCCTAATTCAGTAAAAGCAAAAGGTAACGATCTGCGACCGCCCCAACTTGCGGTCACATTTTGTGACCTCAAGATTGAGAATTCTTCAGAGGTAAGTATGAACATCTCGTAATGTATAAATCATTTGCTCTATAGGCCGAGACGGTTCTAA
>JAFYIK010000172.1 GCA_017538685.1 Bacteroidales bacterium
GACGATTTCGCGAACGGCCTCCAGCGAGGTGAAGGCACCGGTTCCGCCCGCGGCCGTCGTGTTCACGGCGCCGGTGAGGTTGCCGGTAATCTGGCAGTCCTCCAGCGAGAGGCCCTTTACGAACGCGCTCACGAAGCCGGCATTGAAACTGTCTCCGGCGCCGATGGCGTCCACCACGTCTTTATTGAGGAAAGCGGGCAGCTCCACCCTCTTGCCGTTTCTATAGACCAGGATCGAGCCCTTCGAGCCGCATTTGACGAGCATAGCGCGGCCCAGATACGGCAGCACCTCGGCGATCGCGCTCTCCAGGTCGGCCTTTCCGGTCAGAGCCTGAAGCTCCTTCTCGTTAGGCATAAAGATAGTGACCTTCGGGAGGACGGTCTTATAATCCAGATTCCAGGTCTCCGCAGGGTCCCACTGGGTGTCCAGCGAAACGGTGATGCCCTTCGCAGCGGCGATGTCCAGCACTTTGTGCACATCCCTCAGAAGCGCGGACTGCATAAAGAGCGACGAAAGATGGATGTGAGTGCAGCTGTCGAAGACGGCGGGATCTATGTCGTCGTAGCCCATCACGTCCATCGAGCCCTGGTAGGTCAGGTTCGCCCTGTCCTCGCCGTAGCTCATACAGATAGTCGCGCCCGTGGGGGTGTCTCCCTCCATAATGAAACGGGTGTCCACCTTCTTCGCCTCGAGCGACTTCTTCACGAGGTCGCCGAAGGAATCACGGCCCACAAGGCCCACGAAACACACCTTGCTTCCGAGAGCGGCGGCGTTGGCCGCAAAAATCGCAGTTGAACTTCCGAGAGTCACCGTCATATCCTTGGCGAACTTCTCCTTGCCGATTTCGGGCTCTCCGTCTATCCTGTTCAGGATAATGTCCACATTGAGTTCTCCGATGGCTGCTATCTGATATTGGCTCATAGTAATGTGATAAGTGTTCAGTTTACGAATATGCAAAAAAATCACCAATTTCTTTCATTTCGGTTTCGCTTTTATCCAAAATTATATTTCGTTTTGTTTCACTTTCGAAAATTGTTATATTTGCGAAACAACGATAACACTGAAACAGATGGATATTTACGATTCCGCCCAGGGGCGCCGCTCCGCAATCCTCCAGAAACTCAAGGAAGACAGCACCGTCAACGTCTCGCAGTTAAGCGAGATGTTCGGAGTCTCCGAGGTGACTATCAGAAAAGACCTGCACATCCTCCAGGAGCGCAAACTCCTCCTGCGTGTCCACGGCGGGGCCATTATGGTGGCCGGATCGTCCGACAAAGACACCGAAGACAGAAACTTCAAGTACAAGCAGATGGAGAACGTCAGGGAGAAGAAGGCGATAGGCCGCGCCGCGGCGGCGCACATCCGCAACGGAGACACCATTATGGTGGACTCGGGAACCACGGCGCTCGAGATAGTCAAGAACCTGGACCCCTTCACGGAACTCACCATCATCACCAACTCCGTGCACGCTATGCTCGAGGCGGTGAAATACAAACGCTTCAAGGTGATACTCCTCGGAGGAAACGTCCGCGAGACCTCCCTCAGCACCGTGGGCGCCCTGACAGAATCCAACCTCAAGCTCTTCTACTGCGACAAACTGTTCCTCGGAGTGGACAGCATCTCCGTGGATGCCGGCCTTTCGACCCCGAGCATCGAGGAAGCGAGCACAAATCAAGTAATGATATCGCGCGCACGCGAAGTTTTTGCCGTGTTCGACTCCTCCAAATTCAACAAGAGGGCCCTCGCTTTCATCGCTATGCCCGAAAAGATCCACACCGTGATCACCGACTCGCATCTCCCCCTGAACATCAAGAACCAGCTCAAGGCTCTGAAGATCAATGTGGAAACAGTTATGGTGTAGGCAGGATACGAAACCAAGTGAAACATTTTGTGCGGTAAATCGCAACGAAAACGAAAGGAAAGACATCTTTATTTAGTAGATTTGCGCAAACTTTTTTCAACTACTTGATGACACTGAACTATCATACTTACAAGGAAATCAAGCAGCAACCCCGTGTCTGGAAGGAAGCCTTCGAGACTGTCTGCAAGCGCAAAGACGAAATCTCTTCGTTCATCAACTCTTACATCGGCAAAGGATACGAAGTCGTGCTCACCGGAGCAGGAACGTCCGCTTACATAGGCGACGCCCTCGAGTGCGCGCTTCGCGACACCATCCTTAAGGGAGCGACAGCAATCGCCACCACCGACATCATCACCGCCCCCGAGATCTATTTCGGCAAGGACAGCAAGGTCCTCCTGATCTCCTTCGCCCGCAGCGGAAACAGCCCTGAGAGCATAGGAGCCATCAAGGCCGTGGAGCAGACCGCCGGCAGCGTGGCGCACGTGTTCATCACCTGCAACGCCGAAGGCGAGCTGGCCAAGAGGCACGGAGACAACATCCTCTGCCTGCTTCTCCCTCCGGAGACCAACGACCTCTCGCTGGCTATGACAAGCTCATACAGCACTATGTTCCTCGTGTGCGCGATGATCGCGAACATAGACCATATCGAAGACGAGAAGGCCTATGTCGTCACCCTCGCGGACGCGGTCGAGAAGGCGATGAAGCGCTACGAAGACGAGATCAACCATATCGCGCAGCTCCCCTTCCAGCGGGCGATCTTCCTCGGATCGGGCGCCCTCAAGGGAGTGGCCGAAGAAGCGCGCCTGAAGCTGCAGGAGCTCACGGACGGCGCCATTATGTGCGCGTTCGATTCGTTCCTCGGCTTCCGCCACGGACCGAAGGCGGTGGTCCACGAAGACAGCCTCCTCGTGTACTTCGTCTCCCCGGACCCGAAGGTGCGCAGGTACGAAATGGACCTTGTGGGCCAGATAGCGGCGCACAACAAAGTCACCGCGACGGTGGCCGTATGCCAGAAAGACCACGGCCTGAAGGATATGGACCTGCTGGTCGAGCTTGGGATTCCCGAGGATATGCCCGCCCGTTATTCGAGCGTCAGATTCATCTTCGTGGCCCAGATGCTGGGCTGCTTCAAGAGCATAAACGTGGGCCTTTGCCCGGATACCCCGTCGGTCTCCGGAAACATCTCCCGCGTGGTTGAAGGCGTAACACTTTACATATAGTATATGAAAAAGACCGAACAGCTCCTCCACAGGATCGATGAGCTTCACGCGCAGACAGGCATTCCGCGCACTATCTTCGCGGCCTGCCCCAACTCCCCCACCGTCATCCGCGCCAGCATCCAGGCGGCAAAACGCAACAACGCCCCCATCTACTTCGCGGCCACTCTGAACCAGATCGACTGCGACGGAGGCTACACCGGAATGACGCAGGAAGACTTCGTCCGCACGGTGCGCTTCGAGTGCGAGAGGGTGAACTTCACCGGCCCCTGCATCGTGGCCATCGACCACGGCGGCCCCTGGCTCAAAGACAAGCAGCGCACGGAAAAATGGTCCACCGAAGACGCTATGAACGGCGTTAAGAAGTCGTTCGAGGCGGCGGTGCTCGCAGGCTATGACCTCATCCACGTGGACCCCACCGTGGACATCAACGTCCC
>JAFYIK010000173.1 GCA_017538685.1 Bacteroidales bacterium
AAACTGGAACGCTTGAGCTTCATGTCCCGTCACCTCGTCCTTCCGTTTCTTTCGTCGAGCTTTTATGGTTGCGTGATTATTGATTATTGTAAACCATTTTCCCGCAAATGAAAAGATGTTTTTGAGATTTTTTTGAAATTTTTTTAAGAAATTTTTAAAGTATTAAAGTGTAAGTAATCGGCGGGTTATTAGTTTTAAAATGTAAGCCCTGAAAACGTGTGAAAGTAAAATTATACCACTAAAACCATCGCAGACAGCAAGATACTCAATCTTGGCACCCCTTTTAGTATTTTGTATTTTCGAAAAATATGCCTACCTTGCGGCCAATTCGTTTCATTTTGACCCCCTGTTTTGGGCCTGAAACGGGTTCCTACACGATAAACTATTTAAATTTATAGTGTATTATTTATTGTTTAACAAATTTAACGCTTATGAAAAAAATCAAACTTTTTTTCACAGCCCTTGTAGCTCTGATGACCGCTACGGTAGCCTTCGCACAGAATATCGAAGTTACCGGTACGATCACTGACGCTTCAAACGGCGAAGCAGTTCCGGGTGCGACCATCCAGCTCGTCGGAAGCCAGACCAACTACGGTTATTCCGATGCTCTTGGTAACTATTTCATCTCCGTACCCAAGAACGGCCTTCTCGCAGTATCGTGCATGGGCTATGTAACTCAGGAAGTTGCGGTTAACGGCAGGGCAGTTATCAATGTCGCCCTTGATCCGGAAGCCCAGGAGCTTGAAGAGACCATAGTCGTGGCGTTCGGTAAGTCCACCAAAGAGGCATTTACCGGTTCCGCGAAGGTCCTGGGCGATGAGCAGCTCTCGCTGTCTCAGGTGTCCAGCGCAACCAACGCCCTTGCAGGTCAGGTGGCTGGTGTCCAGCTCATCTCCTCTAACGGCGCTCCTGGTTCCAACGCAACCATCCGCGTTCGTGGTATTTCCTCCATCAACGCAGGAAAGGACCCGCTCATCGTTGTCGACGGTGTGCCTTACGATGGTGATATGAACAATATCGCTCCCAGCGATATCGAGTCTATGACCGTTCTTAAGGATGCTGCTTCCAACGCTCTGTACGGTGCCCGTGGTGCCAACGGTGTTATTATGATCACCACCAAGAAGGGTGCACGTGGAAACACCATCGTGACCTTCGACGCAAAGGTGGGTATCAACACCAAGGCTCTTCAGGAGTACGAGACGATCTCCGATCCTCGCGCTTACTATGAGCAGCACTACAAAGCCCTGTACAACTACTACACCGCAGCAGACGGACTTGGACTCCCCGCAGCCGAGGCCCATATGCGTGCCAACGACAACCTCTTCCTCGCTGAGGCAGGCGGTCTTGGTTATCAGACCTACACTTTCCCTGCAGGTCAGCTCGCAATCGGTGCCAACGGTAAGTTCAACCCCGCTGCAACTGAGGGCTATGTCCTTGGCGACTACCTCGTAAAGGCAGACAACTGGGCTAAGGAAGTCTACCGCAAGGGTCTCCGTCAGGAGTACACCTTCACCGTTTCCGGTGCACAGGACAAGCTTGACTTCTATTCATCTGTCAGCTATCTTGACAACCAGGGTATTACCGACAATTCCAACCACAAACGTCTCACCGCTCGTCTGAAGGGAGACTACCAGGCCAAGAAATGGCTCAAGGTCGGTGGAAATATGTCGTATGCCAAGTTCAACTTCAACTCTCTCGGCAACAACGGTTCCGACGGATCGACCGGTAACATCTGGGCTTACACTTCTCAGATCGCTCCCGTTTATCCTCTCTATATCCGCAACGCCGACGGTACCCAGTACTATGATGTGAACGGCATCGCGGTGCTTGATCACGGTAACGGTAACATCGGCCAGGGTGGTATCCCCGGCACTTCCCGTCCGTTCATCACCGACGCTAACCCTATCCTTGCAAACCTCTACAACACAAGGAATGCAGAAGGTAATGCACTTTCATCTTCCGGTTATGTGGACGTTCAGCTCCTGAAGGGTCTCACCCTCACCGTGAACGCTTCCGCCAACCTCGACGAGACTCGTGAGAACTATGTGTACAACCCGTACTACGGACAGTTCCGTACTACCGGCGGTACCGTGGAAATGTATCACAGCCGCGCTTATGCCTGGAACATCCAGCAGCTCCTCAACTACACCGCTGATTTCGGTCTGAACTCTGTGGGACTCCTGCTCGGTCACGAATACTACGACAACAGGTACTATCTCCTGGGCGCAGGCAAGAACCATATGTTCTCCCAGTCCAACAAGGAGCTCGACGGTGCTGTGGTTGACGGCCAGAACGCTACTTCGTACCAGACCCGTTACAACAACGAAGGTTACTTCGGACGTCTCCAGTACGACTTCGCAGACCGTTACTTCCTTTCCGGATCGTTCCGTCGTGAGGCTTCTTCGAAGTTCCACCCGGATCACCGCTGGGGTAACTTCTGGAGCGCAGGTACAGCCTGGATCCTCAC
The DNA here is from genome assembly GCA_017538685.1 of Bacteroidales bacterium. The sequence goes on from JAFYIK010000173.1 coordinate 2,468, forward strand.
CAAGGAAGACTGGCTCAACATCGCCGGACTCGACGAGTTGAAGCTCAAGGCCTCCATCGGTAGCCAGGGTAACGACGATATCGGTTCCTACAGGTACACCGATGTGTTCCAGATCGTCCCTTCAGGAGGCGAGGTTTCGACCATCTTCTCCACCAAGGGTAACCCTGAGATCACCTGGGAAACCAACACCAACATCAACGCCGGTGTTGAGTTCGCTCTCCTTGACAGCCGTGTAAGCGGTAGCGTGGAGTACTTCAACCGTCTCACCACCAATATGCTGTTCCCTACTCCGGTGGCTCCTTCACAGGGTTATTCTTCCCTCTACAAGAACGTCGGTAATATGAGCAACCTCGGTGTTGAAGGCGACTTCACATTCAGCCTCATCAGGAACAAGAACGTCCAGTGGGATGTCAACGCCAACATTACTTGGCTCCAGAACAAGGTCGTTATGCTCGTGGACAGCGTGAAGGATTCCGAGGTTTACGATGCAGACCTGAACAAGTACGAAGGTTACACCAGCGGCAACTTCTTCGTCACCGAAGGCGTTCCGATGTACAGCTGGTACACCTATGAGTTCGCAGGTGTGGATCAGAACACCGGTAAGTCTCTCTGGTACAAGAACGTCTATGAGCAGACCGGTACCGATGATTCCGGCGATCCCGTCTACAGCGATAAGGTTGTCGGCCGCGAGACCACAGACGACTATTCCAAGGCGACCAAGTACCTCCACCACAAGAGCACCCTTGCTCCTATCTTCGGTGGCTTCGGTACCTCCATCCGTGCATTCGGCTTCGACCTCGCTGTCAACTTCACCTATCAGCTTGGCGGAACCCAGTACGACGGCACCTATGCAACATTTATGTATTCTCCTACCGCCAGCCAGACAGGTTACAACTACCACGTCGACCTGCTCAAGTCCTGGACTCCTGAAAACAAGAGCAACGATATCCCTCGTTTCCAGTATGGAGATTCTTATTCAAACGCTCGTTCAACCAGGTTCCTCACCGATGCTTCTTATCTGAACATCCAGAACTTGAACCTTGGCTACACCTTCCCTTCCAAGCTGACTGCCAAGACTGCTATCAGCTCGCTCAGGATCTACGCCGCGGTTGAAAACCTGTACTACTGGTCTGCACGCAAGGGCTTCGACCCTCGTCAGAGCTTCTCTTCTGGAACCACCGGCACGACCTATTCTCCGATGAGGACCATCTCCGGCGGTGTTACTGTGAAATTCTAATTGACAGGAGGATTGATTTATGAAAAATACAATATTCTCTCTTATCGCAACGGCACTTGCTATCACCGTCCTGGCCGGATGTATCGAGGAGACCGTCCCTCTCGAGGGCGCAGCCACTTCCGAGCAGATGGCAGAGTCTTCTGCAGCTATGCAGGGCTCCGTGGATGGTATGGTTGCACAGACCTATCAGCCTTACTACTTCTTCGGCAGCAGTAACCAGCTGGAGTATGATATCTCCTATGCCGGTCTTCTGATTACCTATGCGCGTATGACCAATGACCTGGTCAACAACTCCAAGACCATCGGTTACGACTGGTGGTGCGGATATGTGGGTGCATACGGATATGTTATGAACGCCGACAACAACCGTCAGCTCGTTCCTTATATGACCCTCTACAAGATCATCAAGAGCGCGAACGACATCATCGGTCCTCTTGCAGGACTTGAGAGCCTGAACGCTGAGCAGAAGATCTATCTTGGAACAGCCTACGCTTACAGGGCCCTTATGTATCACGACCTTTACAATATGTATCTGCCGGCTCTTAACGACTATACAGATTGCTCGAAGGTCGACGGCCTGACCGTTCCTATCATCGTGTCAAGCGCAGAGGAAACTCCTGCATCGAAGACTGCACGTGCTCCGAAGAAGGCCCTTTCCGACTTCGTCATCGCAGACCTCGACAAAGCTGAGGCTCTCCTCGACGGATACACTCCTTCGAACGGCCGCTATCCCGGCATCGCCGTGGTTTACGGTCTGAAGGCAAGGATGTATCTCGCTATTGCAGATTACGACAATGCCGCCACCTATGCCCGCAAGGCTATCACCGCTTCCGGCAAGACCCCTCTTACCGAGGCACAGTGGCACGATCCGAAGACTGCATTCTGCGATGCTAACGGTAACAATTCCTGGATGTGGTACTACACCATCTCCGGTAACAATATGGGTAACCTCTGTAACCCGACCGGATTCCTCGCTGGCGAGGCTGACTGGGGCTACAACTCCCTTACCCAGCTCTCACTGCACAAGTGGCTCTATGACCGTATGAACGGTACCGATTTCCGTAAGAGGTCCTTCATCGATCCTGACCGTACCACCTACAATGCAGACTACTATCAGTGGGCAGACAAGGCCGGCTATCTTAAAGACTATCCTTTCGAGGATCTTCCTGATTATTTCTCGATCAAGATTCGTTGCAAGGAAGGCAACTGGCAGACCTATTCTATCGGTGGTGCAGTCGACTGGCCTATGATGCGCGTTGAGGAAATGTACCTCATCGAGGCTGAGGCAGTCGGTATGAGAGACGGTGAGGCCGCAGGTGCCGCTCTTCTCGAGGACTTCGTTAAGACCTATCGTGATCCGAGCTACACCTATGTTGCCGCATCTGCTACCTTCAGCAATGATGGCTTCGTGAAGAACTTCCAGGAGGAGGTCCTTTATCAGAAGAGGATCGAGTTCCTTGGCGAGGGTGTCGGCTACTTCGACGCAAAGCGTATCCGTCCGGGTATGAAGACCTGGTATGCAGGTTCCAAGGTTATCCACGACACTATGAAATATGATGTCAAGGAAGTTAGCCCGTACTGGAACTTCGTTATTCCTACCGATGAGATTGAGAACAACGAGTACATTCTCGTTGAGGATGCAGTCACTTCGGAGATTGACGGTGTTACCACTACTCTTAACAACCCGGATCCGACCAAGAAAATCGAAAACGAGACAACAGTGTTTTAATGAAGGAGTGATATGAAAAAGAATTTTTTAGCAATAGCCGTTTCCGCTTTTGCAATTGCGATCGCTCTTGCAAGCTGTGATAAACCGTTCGTCTACACCCCCGGTGAAGCGGAAGATGTTTCCAAGACCTATGTAGGCGCAGTTATTTCCACTGGTCGTGCCATCGAGGCTGCTGGTGAGGATGTTGAGGTCCCGTTCCTGAGGAACACCAAAGCTGGTGCTCTGGAAGTGACTCTCTTCCTCGAGGATACCACCGGTATCTTCAGTCTGGCAAATCCGACCATTACCTTCGCTGACGGAGATTCTGTCGCCGTTGCAAAGGTGTCCTATGATTATGCAGACCTTGAGATGGATGTCACTTACAACATCACTGTTGGTATTGCAAGTGAGGAAGTCATCTCCGAGTATATTCCTTCGACTTTCCCTCTTGCCATTATCAAGGCGTGGGAGAACCTCGGAATCGCTCAGTTCTACGATGACTGGTGGGTTGGTGGCCCGTTCGAAAAGACTCTCCTTAAGTCTCCTGACGGAACCGAGACCTATCGTCTTGTGGCCCCTTGGACCGCAGAAGAGGTTGAGGCCGGCGGACTTGAGCCTGGCGATGGTATGCCGTATCTTGAGTTCAAGATTGATAGCGATGGTTTCATTACCTATGGTCCGAAACTGAATCTTGGATTCTACTATGGCGGCAGGACCTGCCACAACTGGTTCCCGTCAGCAGTCGGTGATGCCGAAGGTTATGCGGCCAATCTTATGGTTGCGGATAAGGTTGCCCAGTTTACCTGGTACCCGGTTATGAACGAAGGTAAGACCTGGTGGGGCATTAGCTCCGTCGCCTACCTCTCATTCCCTGGTGGACCTGACCTTGCTACACTGCTCGGTCTCTAGTCTGTAGCTGGAATTACTTAATTTGAAGGAACCCGCCCTTTATTCGGGCGGGTTCTTTTGTTTACGACAAATTCTTACTTATGCATAAAGTTTTGCCCTCGCTGGCAGTCGCAATAGTGCTGGCAGCATCCTGTGCCGGAAATGTGGAGCCGGCTTCCAATCCTGTGCCTTCGAAACCCGAGAGTCAGGATAAGGCCGAAACAGCGTTCGTGCCCGGTACGATAATCGTTCAGCTTGATGAAGGTCAGACGGACGTGATGTCCGCTCTCAGCGGAATAGGCGCCCTGTCTGCAGAGCGTCTCATCCCCGATGGAGGGAAATGGGACGAAAGGCACCATAAAGCCGGTCTGGACCGCTGGTACAGAGTGACCTACGATCCTTCGACCCGCCAGGCGACCAAAGCGGCGGCAGACTTTTCATCCATTCCCGGAGTTGCCTATGCGGAGCCTGAAAGAAGGATAGAGTCCGCATCGTATTTCAACGACCCGTCTGCGTTTAACCAGTGGGGGTTGTTCAACGACGGAACCAAGGGCACCAATTATTTGGCCGGCTGCGATGTGAACGTGGAACCCGTTTGGGATATGTACACCGCCGGAACTCCTAATGTGATAGTGTCCGTTGTCGACGAGGGCGTTCAGTTCTCGCACCCCGACCTTGCGGCTTGTACCATTCCCGGAGGAGAGGAAGGCAGCAAATGCTTCCTGTATGACTATGAAGGATATGAAATCTTCCCCGGAAATCACGGTACGCACGTGGCAGGTATTATAGCGGCCGTCAACAACAACGGAATCGGCATCAGCGGCGTGGCGGGAGGCTACGATGGTACAGGAGGAGTGAAGATAATGTCTTGCCAGACTATGCGTGAAGACCCGCTCGATCCCAACAAGACATTACAAGGCGATGCATTTAAAGCTTTAGTCTGGGCCGCAGACCACGGCTCGGTAATATCCAACAACAGCTGGTCTTATGTGTATGACACCGAAGAAGATGCTCTCGCCGGCGATGTGGGTTCTATTAAAGACGCCATCGACTACTTCGTCCAGTATGCCGGTTGCGACGAAAACGGCGACCAGCTCCCGGACAGCCCGATGAAGGGCGGCGTCGTGTTCTTCTCAGCGGGAAATAACACCTGGTCCATCAAGTGGCCCTCTGCCTATGAGAATGTTATCGCCGTGGGCGCGACAAACGCCAAATATGGCCGTGCAAGTTATTCCAACTATGGTGACTGGGTGGACATCTGCGCCCCTGGCGGTGAGGCCAGCGACGGAGCGCAGATCCTCAGCAGCGTGGTGGACGGTTATGACAAATATCAGGGAACATCTATGTCCTGCCCGTTCGTGTCTGGTGTGGCGGCGCTGATAGTCTCGCACTTCGGCGGCCCCGGTTTCACCAATGAAATGCTCCTTGAGAAACTTATCGGCGGCGCTCGCAAGGGAGTCATAAAGGATCCCGTGAATATCGGACCTCTAGTGGACGCATTAGGCGCTTTTACTTATGGAGGCACGACTCCTCCGAACACTCCTGACGATGTGACCCTGAGCGCCTCTTCCAACACCCTTACGGTTTCCTGGACGGT
>JAFYIK010000174.1 GCA_017538685.1 Bacteroidales bacterium
CAGTCGAACTTCTCGAGGTCGAAAACTGGCAGAGCACTGCCGATCTCATCACCGCTTCAGTCGAGGTTTTCAGTAGCATTGAAGGCAGGGATGAAGGTTGGGAAGAGTTCGCCGAAGCCAATCTGAGTTTTGAGACTACAATTCGCGATGAGGAACCTCGCGAGTATCTCATCGACCTTACCAAAGCCAACGGAAAGATCACCATTAAGGATAACATTCTTTACGGAGAGGCTGGCACCGGCCTTAGCATTGCTTACACCCTTGCCGATGGCACCGCAGTGGATGGAAAACTCACCGTTAAGAATTCCAAGACCACCGCTCTTGTCGACACCGACTACAACGATAACTACGATGAAAGCGGCAACTGGTATCAGACAGTTTGGAGCAAGACTTATCTCGTAATCCCCGCTTCCATTGAGGGAACTATCAACGCAGGCGGCAAGAAGGCTGCAGGCGTGAAGATCACCACCGATGTGAAGATGGCAGGCGAAGAGCCGAAACCGACCGACACATTCGCAGCTACTTGCGAAGTCAGCGCTGACAAGTATGTCTTCGCAGTGACCCGCGCAAAGTACAGCCAGACCGAGGTTGCCCTCAACGCCAGCATCAAGTACGACAAGCAGACCGTCGTGGCCGCCACCTTCGAGGCGAAGGGAAAGATAGCGACCGACAAAGACGGCGAAGATATCGATCCTCTGGCCAGCACCGGAAACGTTAAGGCTTCTTTCTCCATTATGGACAATGTGGATCTCAAGGGTACCCTTAACTGGACTGAGGTCGCAAAGTTTGCCGATGCCGACCCTAAGAGCGAGGCCGAGGCAAAAGAACTTGCAGCAAACGCCGAGAAGTACATCAACCTCACCCTCTACATCCAGAACACCGCTCAGGCCAAACTTGGCTTCGAGCCTGTTCAGGAAGGCGAAGGAGAGTGGGCATATTGGACCGCTGCACCTGTCGTCCGTTTCGAGGATGGTTCGGAGTATATGATGCCTGAGGAGTTCTTCAGCCCCGGCAACTTCCCCAAGACCTTAGAGGCTGTGGACAAGGCTCTTGCCGAAATCGAAAATTTCCTTGGCGGTCCTGAGGAAGAGACTCAGCCTTTGAAATAATCCGAAGTGACGAACCGCAAGTTCGGCATACTGATTCTTAAATCTGCGCTTTTGCTCTCGGTCTTCTGCACCGAAGCCAGAGCGCAGATTGATTCTTTGCAGTTGGACAGCACAGTTCTGTCCGCCGCTGCGAAGCGTCAGTTGCTTGACTTCGGCACAGCCGGGGTGGCGACTATGGATGTGGCGGAACTTGCATTGATGCCGTCCGTACTTGGCAACTCCGACCCTCTTCATTTCGTGCAGATGCTCCCGAGTATGCAGACCAGTTCAGAACTCGATGCGGGCATCCACATCCAGGGCTGCGACCACCAGCACAATCTGGTGGCGCTGGACGGAGTGCCGGTCTATGGCGCTTCGCACCTTATGGGCCTTTTCTCCGTGTTCAATCCCACGCACTACCGGTCGATGTCCTACAGCACCGTCGCATCGGGCGCGAACCGCCTTGGCGGCGTGATCGATATGCACACGCGCCGTTCGATTCCCGAAAGGGTCGGCGTGGACGCGTCGGTTGGGCTTGTGAGCGCGCAGGGGACGGTGGAGGCTCCGCTGTCGGGCAAATCAGCGCTGATTCTGTCCGGGCGCGGCTCGCTCGTGGACCTGCTCTACGGGAACTACCTGCATATCGACGACCTTTCGATGTCCTATGGTTTCTCGGACGCGAATGCAACCTGGCTGTGGACCCCCACGCGGGAAGACCGCGTCGCCGTGGACTTTTACTACGGCTACGACCGGGTGGAGAC
>JAFYIK010000175.1 GCA_017538685.1 Bacteroidales bacterium
CCGGAGAGCGCTTACGGCGACCTCATCCCGCTCTACTACAGTTCCTCTTCCCAGACCGGTCTCAAGGGCCTGACCGAAATTTTCAGGATTCTCTCCAGCGAGACATCCGCCGTTATCGCCATAAGGACCCGTCTGGGCGAACTGGATGCCGCATCCATCGCCGAGATCGTCGACGGCAAATACGAGATAGTCAAGTCTATCAAGCGGGCTGTTTCAACCCTGGGCGACGAGGAGGTCAGAGACTTCGGCGATCGCGAAATTCGCGCCTTTATCGAGTCGAAATAGCGACTTCTCCGAGGTCCAGCACCTCGGAAAGCATCTGTTCCACAGCCGGATTGCCCTCAGCAGTCCGGCTTTTAAGTACCGAAATATAGAAGAATCTGCGCAGATGCGCCTGAAGCACCTTCGCGTCCAGCGGCGACTCCGAAGGGCACACATTGAGGCTCATTCCTTCCGCCGGGGCCTTGCCGGGCGAGAGCGGGGGCTGCACATAGCGGAAGCCGAGCCGGCCGAAGCCCCGGCGTGTCCACCACGCAATACGCTCCAGAGGGTCTATGCCGCTGCTGCGAAAATCTTCCTCGAGTTCGGCGGCGCTCATAAGCGACGGATCGTTCTGCTCGCAGAAAAGATAGTCCGCCCTGGAGACGGCCTTCACCTCCTCCAGCAGCGCGCTGCCGACTCCCCTGCCGCGCCAAGCGGCCGAAGTGAAAAGATAATTGATATGGGCGGTCGTAATTCCCAGCGCGGGCACTTCGAAGGCCGTGAAGTTCACGCCTCCGACCACTGCGCCGTCCTGCTCGGCGGCCACCCAATATTCATTGAAAGCACCGCACGTCCGCACGAGCCCGGCATCCCCCACCAGGGCGAGCGACGCCCTGATACCGTCCAGATCTTCGGCTTCATCTTCGTCAGTGAAGATGCCCTTATAAAGGGCGTAAAGCTCTGAGAATCCGGCGGAATCGGCGGATGTATGGATGCGGAACTGCACTTTTACCTGCGCTTACGTCCGTGACGGTTCTTCTTCTTGCGGGAGCTTAGCACTATCACCACAACCACGGCGACCACGGCGAGGGCTATGATCACATATGTGACCACGTCCGCGCTGTCGCCCTTCACGCGCGACCACATCGCGAGCAGCTGCTCGGTGCGCTCGCCGCTGTCGTGCATCATTCCGCAGCGTTCCACCGTGAAGCGGTCGGGATACATAACGGGGTTGAGCGGCACTGCGGTGGCGTCCGGGCCGAAGAAGTAGCTGGCGTCTTCAGGCTCGAACTTGTCCGCATCCGACATAGCCTCGAGGATCTCGGGGCCGCCGATGCAGCTGACGTAGCCGATAACGTCCATATTGCGGATGGCGTTCTCAGGCTTACACATAAAGTTGATGAAGTAGCGGGCGGCCTTGATGTTCTTCGCGTACTTGGGGATCACCCAGCCGTCGAACCAGACTATGCTTCCGTCGGTGGGCACGGCATAATCGAGCGAAACGCCCACTGCCGCGGCCTCTTCCATAGCCCACTGGGCATCGCCGCTCCAGGTGACGTTGATCCACGCCTTCTCCTGGGTCATACGCTCCTTGCCGAAATCGGCCTCCCAGCCGGAGACATTGTCCTTGAAGCCGTTCAGGAACTCCTCCACCTTCGCGATGGACTCATCCGAAGAATCGAAGCAGAGCTTGTTAAGATCCAGCTCGCCCGCATCGATCTTGTCGCGGTTGAGGGCGATGATGAGCGAGGTGTAGATGTCGCGGAAAGCGTCCTTGACGAAGAGTTTGCCCTTCCATTTAGGGTCGGCCAGGGAGTTCCAGTCGAGGGCCTCCTCGCGGGTGACATACTTGGTGTTGTAGAGCATACCCACCGTACCCCACATATAGCCTACTGCATAGTCGTTGGCATTCTTGCCCGAACCGGCTATCTGGCTGAACTTCTCTATCATATACGGCGACACATTGCCTATATAATCCGGCGTGCTGCCGAAATCGCGGTCGATCGGAAGGAGAAGGTCCTGGCGGAGCATCCTCTCGATAATGTACTCAGAAGGGCAGACCACGTCGAAATCTTCGTGGCCCAGCTCGATCTTCGAGAGCATAATCTCGTTGATGTCGAAAAGCTGGTAAATAATCTTCACGCTCTCCCCTGTCTGCTCTTCATACCACTGTTCGAACTCGCCGATGAGGTCTTCGTCGATGTAGTCGGCCCAGTTGTACACTTTCAGGGTGTGAGCCCTGTCGTCCGCGAAAACGGAACCCGCAAGCATCATCAGGCCTGCGGCAATGCAGAGAAGTTTCTTCATTTCTTATCTTTTGATTTATTTGATTTCATTGTACGGAGGTTGATCACCACCAGAAGCAGCAGCACCGTCAGGAAGACCACGGTCATAAGCGGACGCAGCTCCGGCGTGAGGCCGCCCTTGCGGGCATCGGCGTAGATGAAGGTGGACAGCGTCTCGAGCCCCTGGTTACCCTTGGTAAAGAGGGTCACGGCGAAATCGTCTATCGAAAGGGTGAAGGCCAGGATAAAGCCGGAGATCATTCCCGGCTTGATCTGGGGCACTATCACCCTCCACAGCGCCTGCGAAGGGGTCGCGCCCAGGTCGAGCGCGGCTTCATAGACATTGGGGTTCATCTGCTGGAGTTTCGGCATCACGCTGAGCACCACGTAGGGCGTGCAGAACGCCACGTGCGCCAGCAGGACGGTGGTATAGCCCTGGGGTACGCCTATAGCCACGAACAGCAGGAACAGCGAGATGCCGGTGATGATGTCCGGGTTCAGCATAGGGATGTCGTTGACAAAAGTCACGGCCTGGCGCGTGCGGCCCTTCAGGTTGTGTATGCCTATCGCGGCTATCGATCCGAGGATGGTGGACAGGATAGCGGCGAGGATACCGATCGTGAGCGTGTTCTCCACCGAACGGAGCATAGCGTTGCTCACTCCGCCGGAGAAGAGGTTCTTATAGAGCTCGAGCGAGAAGCCGGTCCAGTTGCCGAGCACCTTCGCCTCCGTGAAGGAGAAGACGGCGATAATGACTATCGGGCTGTAGAGCAGCAGCAGGAGTATCCACAGGTAGGCCTGGGCGAAGAACTTTTTCATATCAGACCTCCCGTTTCATCTTCGACCTCCTTGCCGCTGTCGGAAAGAAGGGTCGTAAGTCCTATTATCACCAGCATAATCAAAGCGAGCGCCGCACCGTAGTTCCACATACCGTTGTTGATGTTCTCCTGGATGGTGGTACCGAAGAGCTTCACCTTGTTCATAGTGAGCAGTTCGGCCACGGCGAAGGTGCTGATGGTGGGCATAAACACCATCAGGATGCCGCTCCACACGCCGGGCATCGACAGGGGCACCGTCACCTTGAGGAACACCTTTGCGGGCGAGGCTCCCAGATCCTGGGCGGCTTCCGCATACGACCGGTCCATCTTGTTCAGGGTGTTGTAGATGGGGTAGATCATAAACGGCAGGAAGTTGTAGACCATACCGAAAATGAGCGCCCCCTCCCCCAGCGGAATCTTCGAGAAGTCGAAAAGCGCCACGGTCGCAAGGGTACGGATGAGCATATTTATCCACATCGGGAGGATGAAGAGCATCACCGTCACGGCCGAACGGTTCAGCGACGGATTGCTCAGGATCCACGCCGCCGGGTATCCCAGCAGCAGGCAGAGGATGGTGGTTATCAGCGCTATCTCTATCGAATAGAGGAAGGTATTTAGGTCCTCCTTGGTCTGGAAGAACTTCACGAAGTTGTCCAGGGTGAAATGCCCGCTGCCGTCGCGGAAAGCGTACAGCAGCACCATCACCAGCGGGAGCACCACGAACACCGCCATAAAGATGACGTACGGCAGGGACCAGTATGACCTTTTGAAAGTTTTCATTACTTAATCTTCGCTCCGCCCTCGATAAAGTTGATTCCGACAAGGTCTCCCTTGTCCCAGATATCGTTGGTGTCCACCCAGAGGAAGCCTTCGTCGGTCTTGATTGTGAGGTGGTAACGGTCGCCTTTGTAGAGCATAAAATACACCTCGCCTGTGATGACTGCACCCTCCAGATCGTCCACCAGATCCACCTTATTGAAGGGAACTTCCACTGTCACTTCCGCGCCAGCTTCAAGTTCGTTCGCTATCGGGAACTTGCCGCCAAGGATCTCTACAGTCTCAGCGTCCAAGACTGTGCCCTGAAGCACATTTTCCGTGCGCTCCTTGTGCATAACCTGGATGTCCTGGGGCTTGATGTACAGCATTACTTCCTCACCCACATCGTAGGCGTCGTAATCCTGGATCATCAGTTCATAGCCTTTGTCCGTGTCCACGAACATTTCGTAGTGAACTCCCTTGAAAATGCAGGACTTGATCTTGGCGGTGAACTGACATTTGTTCTCACTCTCGGTGAAATAGATGTCCTCCGGACGGATGACGACATCCACCGGTTTATTCTCGCCGAAGCCGGTGTCCACACACTTGAAGTCGTGACCGATGAAGTTGACCTCCTTGTCGCGTATCATAGTGGCGTTGAGAATGTTGCTCTCGCCGATGAAGTCAGCCACAAAAGAGTTCACGGGCTCGTTGTAGATGTCTTTCGGGGTGCCGATCTGCTGGATCTTTCCTTCATTCATCACTACTATCGTGTCGGAAAGGGTAAGCGCCTCTTCCTGGTCGTGGGTGACGTAGATGAAGGTGATTCCGAGCTTCTGGTGCATCTCCTTCAGCTCTATCTGCATATCCTTACGCATCTTGAGGTCGAGCGCGCTGAGCGGCTCGTCGAGAAGCAGCACCTTGGGCCTGTTCACGAGTGCGCGGGCTATCGCGATACGCTGCTGCTGGCCGCCCGAAAGGGTGGTGACGTCCCTGTCTTCGTAGTCGGACATAGCCACCAGCTTGAGGATCTTGCGCACGCGGGTGTCGATTTCGTCCTGGGGCACCTTGGCGAGCTTGAGGCCGAAGGCGATATTGTCGTAGACGTCCAGGTGCGGGAAAAGGGCGTAGCGCTGGAAGACCGTGTTGAGCGGTCTTTTGTGCGGCGGCACTCCCGCGAGGTCCTTCCCGTCCATCAGGATCTTTCCTTCGTCAGGATTCAGGAAGCCCGCGATCATTCGGAGGAGGGTGGTCTTACCACAGCCGGAAGGTCCCAGGAAGGTGATGAATTCGCCCTTATTAATATAAAGGTTGATGTCGTCGAGCACTTTCTTTTCGCCGAAAGACTTCGAAAGATGTTCGATGTTGATGATGTGCTTTTCGTTTGCCATTTCCTACAGGTCGAAGTGAAGGTTGCAGGTAACGCCCACGTTCACCGAGAAGCCGGGGGCGATATCACCCATACGGTAAGCGCCGAGGGCGTGCACGCGGAGCCAGTCGAGCGGATTCCAGTGCAGTCCGAGAGCACCGCTGATATCCTCGAGTTTGCCGGCGTCGATGCGCTCATAGGCGGCGCGGCCGAGCAGCTCGAACTCTTCGCCGAACGGCACCGTGGCCATCAGCGAGGAGGTGAAGCCGTCCAGCAGTATGAAGTTGTAGTCGCCGACTTTGTTGTTGAAATCCGCGACCAGGCGGGTGTCGCCCAGATAAGCCTGTACGCCCGCGGAAACCACTCCGGTGTGCGTTCCCGCCGCGGTGCCGATTTCGTTGTACGAAAGCATAGCGCCGAAGGCGTCTTCCTGCTCATAGCGCACCCTGGCGCCATAGGTAAGCAGGCCGTCGTCGAACGGACGTCCGTTGTAGGGGGAACTGCTGACCTTGAAATCGAGCGTCAGCCCCTCAAGCGGCAGCCACGATCCGCGCACGCCCCACTGGTAGATGGGCAGCGCGCTCCACAATGATGTGGCCATAGGGATATGCACGTCCCAGTCGTACTCGTCCATTTCGTAGGTACCCCAGGCGAGAGCTTCCTTGCCGAGCGAGAGCTCGAAGGCGCCGGTCGAGTAGGTCAGATAAGCCCAGTCCAGCCAGTTCACGTCGTCTGCGCGAAGGGTGTTCGCGTAGAGCGCAGCCGGATCTGAAGAGAGCCAGTGATTGGAGACGCTGTAGGAAAGTTTTTCGGAAATGTTACCCTCCAGAAGGGTATAAACGGATGAGTTGCCGAGTGGGTCGCCCGTAAGGTAATCGGCCCTGGCAATAACGGATAACTCGGCACTGGCACCACCGAGTTCGTCAGCCTCTTGTGCGATCGCAAGAGAGCAGCACAGCAACATTGCTGCGATAACGAATGGTTTTCTCATTTCCAAGTACCATAAAAAAGGTTTTGGTGAAACTTAAAGTCGCTGCAAAAATAGGTAAAAAAATGCGATTTATGCAAGGGTTACGCAATCTGCGGGCGGTCCGGGCGCTGCGGGCGCTCTTCCTCGGCGGGCGTACGGTCCACCATACGGCCTTCCATCAGCCTTTCGTGGGCCTGCCTGCGGCGGAAAATGTCCACGGCGGTGAAGATGGCCGAGCGCATACTGACCGGGTCTGCCATATCGCGGCCGGCCATATCGTAGGCGGTTCCGTGGTCCGGCGAGGTCCTCACTACCGGCAGGCCGGCGGTGAAGTTCACGCCGTCCGAGAAGGCGATGGTCTTGAAGGGCGAAAGGCCCTGGTCGTGGTACATCGCTAGAGTGGCGTCGAACTGCTGGTACTTCCCGAGGCCGAAGTAGCCGTCCGGGGAGAACGGGCCGAATGCCTCTATCCCCTCCTCCGTGGCTTTTTTAAGCGCGGGGATGATGATGTCCTGCTCTTCCGTGCCGAGCAGACCGCCGTCGCCGCTGTGAGGGTTAAGGCTGAGAACGCCGATAGTCGGGTTGTCGTAGCCGAAATCCTTGATGAGCGACTCCTTCATCAGGCGGAGCTTGCTGAGGATCTTCTCTTCGGAAATCGCGGCCGGGACGTCCTTCAGGGGGATGTGACCGGTGACGACGCCCAGCTTGATGCGGTCGCTGACCATCAGCATCGTGACATCCTTAACTCCGAAAGCATTCATCAGGTACTCGGTGTGTCCGGGGAACTGGAAGCCCTGGATGGAGACGGATTTTTTGTTGATGGGGCCGGTAACCAGCACGTCGATCGAGCCGGCCTTGATGTCCCGGACGGCGGCGTCCAGCGCCTTGATGGCGGAATTCGCCGCCTCAGGGCCGGGGCTGCCGGGCTCGGCATACGTGCTGTCGGGCAGACAGTTCAGGATATTGATCTTCTTGGACTGCGCGTCTTTTGCGTTCGCGATATTGTTGAGAGGGAGATTCTCGATCTCGGGGATTGTCTTGAGATAGAAGCCGAAAAGCTTCGGGGAGCCGTACACCACCGGGGTGAACTGGTCGAGTATGCGCTCGTCGCTCAGGGCCTTGATGATGACTTCGTAGCCGATTCCGTTCGAATCTCCTTGTGTGATACCCACAATCAGTTTATTGTCTTTCATCTTTAAAATAATGTGTCGGTTTTAGTGATTTCGTATCCTTCGTCCGCAGGGAGGCCGGGCTGACCGTAGGCCGCGACCGCAAGACGGTCGCAACGCTCGTTCTCCGGGTGCCCTGCGTGCCCCTTCAGCCAGTGGAAGCTGACTTTGTGCTTTTTGTAGAGAGGGAGGAAAGCCTGCCATAGATCCGGATTCTTCACCTTCTTCCAGCCTTTTGCGACCCAGGTTTCCAACCAGCCTTCCGTGATGGCTTTCACCACGTAAGTGCTGTCGCTGTACACCTCGACTTCGGCTGAATCCCATTTGATGGCTTCCAGGCCTTTGATGACGGCGAGAAGCTCCATTCTGTTGTTGGTGGTGAGGCGGAAGCCTCCGCTGAGCTCCTTGCGTATCTCCCCGCACTTGAGCACTATGCCGTAGCCCCCCGGGCCGGGGTTTCCGCTGGCTGCTCCGTCGGTGTAGAGATATATGGTCTGCTTCTGCTCCATTATCCGCAAAAATAACTATTTTTGTACAATTATGAACGTATTGGTGACAGGTTCGAACGGCAATCTGGGATGCGAGCTCCGCCGCCTCGCGGCAGACAGCACAGACCGCTTCGTGTTCACGGACATCGGGGAGATGCCCGGAGCGGAGACGATCCACCTCGACATCACGAACGAAGAGGCCGTGGAGATAATCGTGCGGGGCGAAAAGATCGATGTTATCGTGAACTGCGCGGCCTACACCAACGTAGACAAAGCGGAAGACGACGTGGAGTTCGCCGCCGCGATCAACCGCGACGCTCCGGAGAGCCTGGCGCGGGTTGCAAAGGCGGTGGGCGCGACCCTCATCCATATTTCCACGGATTATGTGTTCTCCGGCGAAGGAAACACTCCCATCAAGGAGACTGTCCCCCCGGCGCCCCGCAGCGTCTATGGCAGCACCAAGCTCGCCGGCGAGAAAGCCATCCAGAAATCCGGCTGCAAGTACATTATTATCAGGACCGCCTGGATGTACTCCCCCTACGGAAAGAATTTCGTGGGTACTATGCGCTCGATTATGAGTTCGCGCGAAGAAGTGCGGGTAGTCTGCGACCAGGTGGGCTCCCCCACCAGCGCGGCAGACCTTGCGGGGCTGATTATGCACATAATCACCACCAGGCAGCTGGGCAAGGTGGGCCTCTACCATTATTCCAGCGAGGGCGCGGTCAGCTGGTACGATTTCGCTATGGCCATCAAGGACATATGCGGGTATTCCTGCAAGGTCTACCCCTGTTTGAGCTCCGACTACCGCAGCAAGGCCCGCCGTCCGCAGTACAGCGTGCTGGACAAGACCCTCGTAAAGAAAACCTTCGGGGTGGACGTGCCTTATTGGAGGGATTCCCTCGAGCAGTGTTTGAAACGCGTATGAAAGTAATAAAGACAGATATCGAAGGCGTGGTGATAGTGGAGCCGAAGGTGTTCGGAGACAGCCGCGGTTATTTCCTGGAGTCCTTCAACGAAAGGGATTTCGAGGCCTCGGTGCTCCGCATCCAGTTCGTGCAGGACAACGAAAGCCTTTCGCGCTACGGAGTGGTCCGCGGGCTGCATTATCAAAAGGGCCGTTATTCCCAGAGCAAGCTTCTGCGCGTGATCAAGGGGCAGGTCCTGGACATAGCGGTGGATCTGCGCAAGGGCAGCCCGAGTTTCGGCAAGCACGTCGCCGTGGTCCTTTCAGGAGACAATCACCGCCAGCTCTTCATCCCCCGCGGGTTCGCCCACGGGTTCAGCGTGCTTTCGGAGGAGGCCGTGATCCAGTACAAATGCGACCGTTTCTACGAGCCTGCGGCCGAAGCCGCGATAGCCTGGGACGACCCCGACCTCGGCATCGACTGGCAGGTCCCCGTGGACAAAGTCATCCTTTCAGAGAAAGACAAATCGCATCCGCGTCTGAAGGACGCAGCGGACCTTTTCGATTATAACGAAGACCTTTATGCGTAGGGTTCTGCTTCTGTTTGCGCTCTGCGTTATTTGTTTCGAGAGTGCCGCCCAGAAAAACGACTGGCAGTACTGGGAGACCCCGATGCAGTTCACGCCGATAGTCTTCGATTTGGGAGCGGAATACCTTGGAATCCAGCCCAAACACAATTTCTGGGAGCGCACGGTCGCCCTCGCGGCCGGATACGGTTCTATGTTCCTCATCACCCAGGGCCTGAAGTACTCCGTGAAGGAACTGCGGCCGGACGGCACGAACTACCACTCCTTCCCTTCCGGGCACACCGCGGCGGCCATCACGGGCGCGGAGCTCATACGCCTGGACTATGGCTGGGGCTGGGGCGCGCTCTTCTATGCCTGCGGCGGCGCGGTCGCCTATGGCCGGGTGATCCACAACCGCCACTGGTGGTGGGACACCGCTGCCGGAGCGGTAGTGGGAGTGTTCAGCGCCGGAATAGGCAGATGGGTGGCCGATTCGCTGAATCTGGGCGACAAAGAAGAGGGCAACCTTTCCCTGGTCCCCTCTTACGACCCCTTGAGCGGGGCGTATTGCGCTAATTTCGTGTGGCGGTTCTAGAGGCAGATTTCCTCTATTTCCGAGCGTATCTGCTCGTATTCGTAACCTCTTGAGAGGGCGAATTTGATTAACTTAAGCTTGCCCTGAGGGTCTTCCCTGAGGGTTTTCCACTTGTTTTCGAGTAGTTTGCGGAGCTTCGAGTCCGCTTTGTCGGGATCTATTTCTTCGAGGGCTTGGCTGGCCGTCTCGCCCTTGATTCCTTTTGCCGCCAGGGCGTATTTGATCTTTACCGGGCCCCAGCCGGTGATGGAGGATTTTTCCCTGACGAAGGCCGCCGCGTAGCGCGCGTCGTCGACGTAGCCGTCCCTGACCAGGGCGGCGACGACCTCTTGCGCGGCGGCCCTGTCATAGACCAGAGCCTTGAGGGCTTTCTGAAGGAGATCCGCCGTGCAGCATTCCTGCTTTGCACACAGATTCTGGAGCCTGTCGAGAAGCTTTTTCGCCGCGTCGTCCATAGTTATTGTGTTTCCTGGCTTTTGTGTTTGCCTGCGAGCATACCGCAGGCGGCGAGGATGTCTTCTCCGCGCGAGGCCCGGATGGTGCAGGTGATGCCGTTGGCGTTCAGCCTGTCGCGGAAAGCTTCCATCGCCTGGCGGCTCGCGCACTGGTACGGGAAATCCGGAATCTGATGGAAACGGATTAGGTTCACACGGCATTCTATGTCCCTGAGCAGCCTTGAGAGCGCGTCTGCGTGGCGCTTGTCGTCGTTCCAGCCGGCGAACATAGTGTATTCGAAACTCACTCTTCTTTGAGCTGTCCAGTCATAGTCTTTCAGCAGGCGGACCACCTCGGCTATCGGCCAGGCTTTCTGCACCGGCATCAGCTCAAGACGCTCGTCCGGGAAGGGGTTATGGATAGAAATCGCGAGGTGGCAGCGGCTTTCGTCGAGATATCTCTTAAGGTTGGGAAGAACGCCTATCGTGCTGAGAGTCACGCGCTTCGGACTCCAGGCGAATCCCCACGGCGCCGTCAGCACTTCTATCGCCTTCAGCACATTGTCCGTGTTGTCCAGCGGTTCGCCCATCCCCATAAACACCGCGTTTGTGATGCCCTCCGATTCGTCGATGCTGATGAACTGGTTCAGGATGTCCGCCGGCTCGAGATTCCCGTGGAATCCCTGCCTTCCCGTCATACAGAACTTGCACCCCATCTTGCACCCCGCCTGCGAACTCACGCAAAGGGTTTTCCTATCCTCATCGGGAATCATCACCGACTCGACGGCAAGATCACTTGTTGAAAAGAGATACTTTTTGGTGCCGTCAGACGATTCGGCGATTCCGACCGGGGCTGCAACGCCCAGATCATACAGTTCGGCGAGCTTTTCGCGTCCCGCCTTGCTGATGTTGGTCATCTGGTCAAAACTCTTCGCGCGTTTTTCGTACAGCCATTGCGCGAGCTGCTTCCCAGCGAACGCAGGCAGCCCTGCCGCCAGCGCCGCCGCCTTCAGCTCCTCCGGATTCTTGCCTAAAAGTTTCTCTTTCATCTCCTTTTTCGCCTCATCTTCGCAAAAATAGCATTTTTCTCCCTTTTCCGGCGTCATTTTGGCCTCTTTTGGCGCCGAATGGTTGGTTTTCCGCCATTTCGGCGCTTTTTAGCCCCGTTTTGGCGCCGATCCAGTGCTTTCGTGCCTTCTCGGCGCTATTTTGCCCCGTTTTGGCGCCGATTCGCCGATTCGCCACGTGTTTTGCGGAAGGTGTGCCGTTCGTTTGCGGAAGGTGTGCCGCATAAAAACACACCTTCCGCAAGAAAGGTAAATTCTGTCTTTAAGCCGGCAATTATTTCTTTGCCTTGGCGGCCTCTTCCGCGATGGCTTTGTTGTAGCACTTGCGGCAGAGGGGCTCGTAGACGTCTTTTTCGCCGAGGACCACGAGATCGTCGCTCTTCGATAGACGGTGCGAGTGGTTCGCGAGGTCTCCGCACTTGACGCAGATGGCGTGCACCTTGCGGACGTCTTCCGCGATCGCCATAAGGGCGGGCATAGGGCCGAAGGGCTTTCCCAGATAGTCCGTGTCCAGACCGGCGATGATGACTCTGACGCCGCGGTCGGCGAGGGTCTGGCAAACATCCACAAGGTCTTCTCCGAAGAACTGGGCTTCATCAATACCGACCACGTCTATGTCCGAAGGGATCTCGAGCATATGGGCAGGGTCGCTGATAGGGGTGCTCTTGATGCTATGGAGATCGTGAGACACTACCTCCACATCCGAGTACCTGATATCGATGGTGGGCTTGAAGATGGCTATCTTAAGATTTGCGAATTGCGCTCTCTTGAGCCTGCGTATGAGTTCTTCGGTCTTACCGGAAAACATTGAGCCGCAAATGACCTCGATGCAGCCCGATCTCTTGTGGTTTTCTGAAAACATTTGTAGTTTTGTGTTTGTCTTACAAAGATAAAAAACGCCCGAAGAAAAATGGAAAAAACTGCAAAAGAAGTTTTCAACGAAATACAAACAACCATCGCCCGGCTCCGCGCCCAGTTGGATGAGTTGGAGGAGAAGCTCGCCCTCGTCGTCATTCCCGACGATGAGCAGGAATCTGTTGAAGAGCCGGAGCCTCTGGCCGATGAGATCCCCGATCAGGTCGGGGATGACATTCCGGAGGAGCCCCTCGGGATCGAGGTCGTGGAAGAGGTTGTGCCCCTGGCCGTAGAGAACGATGCCGAGCCTGAACACGTTGTCATTCCGAGCGAAGTCGAGGAATCTCCTGAGGAACCTATCGACTTGTCGATTGATATGTCCGAGCTTGGCGCGAAGACGATGCCGGATGCGAAGAACTATCAGTGGATGATAGACCTTCCGGGAGGGCCGGTGGCGAATGTGATAAGCGCGATTTCGCTGAACGACCGTGTGCTGTTCATCAACACCCTCTTCAAGGAGGATCCTTCGCTCTTCCAGCAGACGATAGCCGCGTTCAACGAGATGGAGAGCATAAACGAAGCGGTGTCGTACGTGATAGCCAATTTCCCTGACTGGAACCTCAATTCAGAGGTGGTGTACAGGCTGATGATGGCCGTCCGCAGAAAACTCAAATAATGGCAGGCAAGCTCTACATAGTGCCCACTCCGGTCGGAAATCTTTCCGATATCACCCTCCGTGCGCTGGAGGTCCTGAAAGAAGCGGATCTTATTCTCGCAGAGGACACCAGGACCACGGGAGTGCTTCTGGGACACTATCAGATCAAGGGCCGCCTGCTTTCACACCATAAATTCAACGAACACCAGACAGTGGGGATGATCAAGGAGCGCATCCTCGGCGGGCTGAACGTCGCGCTGGTCAGCGACGCCGGCACGCCGGGAATCAGCGACCCCGGATTCCTTCTCGCGCGCGAATGCGCCAAGGAAGGAATCGAGGTCCAGACCCTTCCCGGCGCCACTGCCTGCATCCCCGCCATAGTCTCGTCCGGCCTGCCGTGCGACCGTTTCTGCTTCGAGGGCTTCCTCCCGCAGAAGAAGGGGCGGGCCACCATCCTCGCGCAGCTCGCCGTGGAGCCGAGGACTATGGTCTTCTATGAATCCCCGCATCGCCTGGCGAAGACGCTCGCGCAGTTTGCGGAGGCCTTCGGCCCGGACCGCGAGTGTTCTGTGGCCAGGGAAATATCCAAACTTCACGAAACCCACCATAGGGGAACCTTACAAGAACTAGCGAAATACTTCAATGAAAACGAACCAAAAGGCGAAATCGTCATCGTCGTCGCCGGGGCGCCGCAGGAGCCACGCGGCGGACACGTCAACAAATACCGGGAGCAGTAGCGCCGGTACAGTCTTCAAAGTCGGAGCAATATCCCTCACCTTCCTGATACTCGGGTACCAGGTCTGCCTCTTTGTCCAGCGCACCGCCAGGCTCGCGATCGAAGCGAACCGTGACCGGCCGGACACGGTGGTGGTGTATGTTGGAGATTTCTCGACTTCGCTCGAAATGACACCGGGGAATCTCGAAATGACACCCCTGTCATCTCGACCGAGCGAAGCGAGTGGAGAGATCTCACGTGAACGCCGCTATGCGCAGCATTCCCACACGGTGCAGGCGGTAAGGGCGAAAACGCGGAAAACGGAAACGTTCAGGTTCAATCCGAACACGGCGTCGCTCGAGGACCTGCAGCGGCTGGGGTTCAGCCCGAAGCAGGCGCAGAGCATAATCAACTACAGGGAGAAGGGCGGCCGTTACCGCCGGAAGGAGGATTTCGCGAAGTCCTATGTGGTGGCCGACTCCGTCTTCGAAAGGCTGGAGCCCTTCATCGACATCCCCAGGCTGGACATAAACAGAGCGGACTCGGCGGCTTTCGACGAACTGCCGGGGATAGGACCGTATTTCGCGGCAAAGATGGTCAGCTACCGCGAAGAATTAGGAGGATATTCCTGCACGGAGCAGCTCAAAGAAATATGGAACTTCGGTGAGGAACGATACGACAAACTCAGCGACCTTATCGAATGCTCCGTGCCGCAGCGGCCGCTGCGTCTATGGCAGATGCCCGAAGACTCGCTGCGCCTGCACCCCCACATCAAATATAAAAGCGTCGCGCACGGGATAGTGCTCTACCGGGACAACAACCCCTCCGCGGAATGGACCTTGGAGGGGCTGAAGAATGCTGGTGTTATCGATGAGGGACAGTACGCTAAACTTAAGCTTTGCCGTATTTCGCCTCCTGTTCCTTGATGAGTTCCTGAAGAACGCCTTCGTCGAAATAATTGATCTTCATCGCGGCCTTGACGCCGGCGAGGGTCTTCGCGGCCTTGGCACGGGCGGCCTCGGTGCCCTTGCGGAGCACTTCGTAGACATAGGGCAGATCCTGCTCGAGCTGCTTGCGGCGCTGCCTGATGGGCTCGAGGGTGTCGTTGAGGACCTCTGTAAGGAAGTTCTTGATCATCACGTCTCCCAGTCCGCCGGCGCGGTACTGAGCCTTCACTTCGTCCAGGCTATGGAACTCGAAGCTGCTCTTCCTGCCCACGAAGCACGAGCCGAATTTGTCGAAATGTTCGGGCTTGCAGAAGGCGTCCAGATAGGTGAAGACAGGGTTGCCCTCCACCTTTCCGGGGTCGCTGACCTGAAGGTGCCCGGGGTCCGTGTACATACCGCGGACCTTCGCGCGCACCTCGTCCGCCGAATCGGAGAGGTAGATGCAGTTGCCCAGCGACTTGCTCATCTTCGCCTTGCCGTCCGTTCCGGGCAGGCGCAGGCAGGCCGCGTTGTCCGGCAGAAGGATTTCGGGCTCGGTGAGGGCAGGGCCGTAGGTGGCGTTGAACTTATGCACGATTTCGCGCGTCTGCTCGAGCATAGGCTCCTGATCCTCGCCCGCAGGGACCGTCGTGGCCTGGAAGGCTGTGATGTCGGCGGCCTGGCTGATGGGGTAGCAGAAGAAACCCACGGGCGTGCCCGCTTTGTTGTCCGCCGCCGCGTCGTCGTTGAAACCGCGCATCTGGATCTCGGCTTTCACGGTGGGGTTGCGCTGCAGACGCTGCACCGTGACGAGGTTCATATAGTAGAACATAAGCTCGGTGAGCTCGGTCACCTGCGACTGAATCAGGATGTAGCTCTTTTCCGGGTCGATGCCGGCGGACAGGTAATCCAAGGCCACCTCAACTATGTTCTGACGCACCTTTTCGGGATTGTCGGCGTTGTCCGTAAGGGCCTGGGCGTCCGCGATCATAATGTAAATCTCGTCGAACTCCCCGCTGTTCTGGAGTTCTACGCGCCTGCGCAACGACCCCACATAGTGGCCGATATGAAGGCGGCCGGTCGGGCGGTCGCCAGTGAGAATAATCTTCTTCGACATTTAGTCTTTGACTGTTTTGATAGCTTCGCGAACCTGGGCTTCGATTTCCTCGCAAAGCTCGGGATTGTCTTTGAGGAGCTGTTTCGCGGCGGCGAGGCCCTGGGCGAGTTTTTCACCGTTGTAACTGAACCAGCTGCCGCTCTTGTGCACGATGTCGAACTCCACGGCGAGATCCAGGATCTCTGCGGTCCTGGAGATGCCCTCTCCGAAGACTATGTCGAACTCTGCCTTCTTGAAAGGCGGGGCCATCTTGTTCTTGACCACCTTCACGCGGGTGCGGTTGCC
>JAFYIK010000176.1 GCA_017538685.1 Bacteroidales bacterium
GCTTCCTCGGCTACGGCCCCTTCAACAAGCTCCGCAGCGGCGACTACAGCACCGCCGCCTCGGGCGATGTGGCCAAGTTCAATGTGTGGAACAGAATGTACATAGGCATCAGGCAGTGCACGGTGTTTATGGAATACGTAGACCTGGACAAGGAAGACACCGCAAAGGTCAGGGATGCGATGAGGGCTGAAGCCCGCTTCCTCCGCGCCTTCTACTACTTCTGCCTCCTCAGGCAGTACGGCCCGGTTATCATATGGGGCGATGAACTTGCTCCGGAAACCGCGGAAGGAGCTTCGCTCGACCGCAACACGCTCGAAGAAAACATAGAGTTCATCGTCAGCGAGCTGGACAAGGCTGCCAAGGACCTTCCTATGAGCCTGTCTGAAATCGGAGCCAACGATTCCTGGACCGGCCGCGTCACCAAACCCGCAGCCCTCGCGCTTAAGTCCAGGGTGCTCCTATATGCCGCCTCCCCGCTCTACAACGGACAGGACGGCGCCACCCTCAGGAGCCTCTACGCCGCAAAGAAGAACCTCTACGGCAAGAAGATCTATCCGGACTACGACCAGAGCAAGTGGCAGGATGCCGCGGACGCCGCCAAGGCCGTCATAGATCTCAACGCCTTCTCCCTCTGCGCCCCCACCGAGGGCACCAACGACTTCCAGAGGGCCGCATCCGCCTACCAGAACGTCTTCTTCCAGACCTGGAATACCGAGACCATCTGGGGCTGGTGGCATCTGGGCATAGGCCACAACGACGGAGGCTTCGCAACCTGGATCGGAGCGACCGGTTCGTTTATGTACGCCACCGTGCCCAACTTCCCTTCGCCGACCATCACCACCTCCTACGAGATGCTGCAGGCCTACACCCCGTCGCTCAAGATGGTGGACGCCTATCCGATGGCCGAAAGCGGACGTTATCCCGTGCTCGGTTATGAGAAGAGCGGCCGTTTCAACGACCTCTCCAAGCCTATCGTGGACGCCACGTCGGGTTACAAGACCACAGGCTGGACAGACAGTTATGTGCAGCCGGTGGACGCCGACTGGGCGCCCGCTTTCAAGGCCCACAACACCACGGTAGGCCGCGACGCGCGTTTCTATTCCAGCCTGGTCCCGGACGGATTCTACTGGCCCAGCGACAAGATCAAGAAACGCTGGGTGAGCTTCAAGAGCACCACCGACCCTATGGTCACCGTGCCCGTGACGAAGTTCGAATCTGCCGCGCTCAACTGGGTGGGCTACGCCTGCCGCCGCTGGTACAAGGCCAACACCGCCTTCGTCACCGGAGCGGACTTCACCGGAGCCCAGCGCTACGTCTACCCGGCCTTCAGGCTTGCCGAGATCTATCTCAACTACGCCGAAGCCTGCAACGAAAAGCCGGTCAGGGAGGTGGACGAAGCTATCTCTTACCTTGATAAGGTCCGCGCACGCAGCGGCCTGAAAGGCATACGCGCCGCATACCCCGAGATCAATTTCGACGCCGCAGAAGCCACATCGACTATAGCCGGTATCACCCGCACGAACAAAGAGTGGCTCCGCTGGTTCATCCTACAGGAGCGCTGGTGCGAGTTCGGAATGGAAGCTATGCGCCACTACGATATGTGCCGCTGGCTGCGCGCGGAAGACGAGTATCCCGCAGCTGCCTGGACCCTCAATATGAAAGCCGAGAACTACGAGGATCTCTACACCAGGGTCAGCAACATAATGCCTATGGACCCTGCGGACTTCCACTACCGCGACTACTTCTACCCCATCATCTCCACCCAGCTTGCGGAGATGGTCAACTTCACTCAAAACCCCGGATGGGAATAGGCCTATGAAAAAGATATTATTTGTAATCGCGACTCTCGTGCTCGCCGCATCCTGCATCGAGGACTCGAGGGACAACTTTATGGTTCCGGACTCCCTGGCCCTGGTGTTCACCGACCAGGTCGTGCCCGTGTCGGTCTATGCCGGTTCGGCCACCATCACGGTGCAGAAATCCGGAAAAGGCACCGAGGCGGCGAAAGTCACCCTCGGGGTTTCGGCCGATTCGCTCACTGCCTACAACGCTGCAAACGGCAGCGCTTTCACCGTGCTTGACGCGTCGAAATACGACTTCTCGTCCAACACGGTAGCGATTCCCGCCTCGGCGGCCACCGCCAGTCTGGCTGTCAAATGGACGCCCGAGACCGTGTCTCCCGCACTCGACGGCGCCAATTCTGTGATTCCGGTGACCATCTCCGAGGCCAGCCCCCTGACGGTCAATCCCAGGCGCAACCTCGTGCTTCTGAACATACTCAATTCGCAGGTCGGCCTGGCATCTTCCGGCTCGGTCATCAAGGCCAGCGAAGAAGCTTCCGAGGATGCTGAAGTGTCGCTAAAGGTCAGCGTGGACAATGTCCTGCCTATGGACCTCAAGCTCACTATCGTCAAAGACGACGCCCTGGTCGCGGCCTACAACGCCGAGAAAGCTACATCTTTCATCGCGGCCCCGGACGGATTCGTCCAGCTGGCTGCAGACGGCTACACCCTCAAGGCCGGTGACTCAGACTGCTTCTGCGACGTGGTTCTCAACAATTCGGCCCTCTTCAAAGGAGGCAAGATGATGGATTTCTCATCCATACTCGTCCCGTTCAAGATCAGCTCAACCTCCCAGAACGGAGTGGGCATCGCCGACAAGGTCTACTACCTTGAGGTGAAATCTCCTCTCTCTTCCGCCGGTGTCAGCCGCGTCTGGGGCCTCTTCTCCACCGAGAAAGTCTGGAGTGTGGATTACTTCCCCGCCGAATATCAGGACAAGGGCGGCGACCGTAACCTTGCGCTCGACAAGGATTGGGTCTACCTGCCTTATGCAATAGGAAGCAGTGTGGCGAAGATAACCGCAATCAGCATTGCCGACCCGACCAACACGATGCAGGTCAACTGCGAGGGTTTCGTCGCCAGCACTATCACCACCGCCTGCGTGAGGGTGATCGACCGAGGCAACGGCACCACTATGCTGACTGCTTCCGCAGCCTCTGAGGCCGGAGATAAATTCGCCTTCTATTCCTGGGAGAACGGCATCGACAAGGCGCCCAGGATCGATATGCTCCAGCGTACGTGGCGTCGCGCGGCCGACCGTTACGAGTTCCACGGCACCTGGGAGGACGGTATGGTCTACGCCCACGCATATCAGGGCGTGTTCTCCACCAGGTATGAGGTGAAGAACGGCAGTTTCGTGAAGACCGACCGCACCCTCGTCAATGTGCCGTTCACCGGCTTCGGCGGCGAGTATAAGTATCCCGGACAGGACCAGATGCTGTTCGCTAGTTCCGACACTTCGGCCCTTATCACTCCGAAGGGAACCACCTACCAGCAGGCCGACGGGCAGGACACACACGATATGGCATTCGAAGAATTCCCCGCCTACAAGATGGCCTACGGCTTCCGTCCGTTCACCTTCAAGGGCGAGAAATACATAGCCTACACGCAGTACGACCTTCTCGACGACCTGAAGGAAGACGGCATCACTCCTTACACGAGCAAGAAGCGCGCAAGGCTGGTAATAGTCAGGGACAAGGGCGGATTCAAGGCCTCCCTCGACCCGGACGAGAGGGACATCTTCTACGAAGCTCCCCTGCAGGGCGAAGACTTCCTGGATATGGCCGTCGACGAGCCCAAGTCCGCACAGGGCGACTGCGCGGTGTGCGTGCTCGAAGACAAGGTCTATATCGCGGCAGGAGCCCAGGGCTTGGGCGTGAGCGTATTCAAGCTCGAATAAGCCTATGCGCAGATGGCTCGCACCGACCCTTCTGGCCCTTCTTGCCGCAGCCTGCGGCGGGGAGCCGGAAGGGTTTGTCGGCGAGCCAGCCCTCAAGCTCACGGTCAGCGAGGAAGGCCACACGATGGCCACT
Organism: Bacteroidales bacterium; assembly: GCA_017538685.1. The sequence goes on from JAFYIK010000176.1 coordinate 3,875, forward strand.
GTCCACGTCGAAAGCATCTTCTGCGACGAAGTGTTCGTGCTCGCGGGAGAGCCCGATGCGGCCCCTGCGGCGGATGAGATAATCGGCAGCGGCATTCAGCCCACGGACGGCAGGGTCCTTCTCACCGGCCTAACCCCCGGCAAGAGATACACCGCCTACGGAGTCGGCCGCAAAGGCGACGCCCTTTCCAAAGTGGCCAGGGCCAATTTCTCCACCGGAGTGGAAACGGGCGACCTTTATCCCTACGAGAAAGGACGCAACGGCGCGCCGCAGTTCGCGGACATCACCCTTTGCACCGGAGGCGGCAGGCCGAACAGCAACGCCTGGTTCACGGTGCCGGCCGAATGGGACAAAGGGCGCTTCGCCCCGCACGTGAGTTACACTGATTCCGAAGGGCCGCACTGGCTATTCGAAGCCTTCCTTTCCATCACGGGCACCGACCCCGACGGAAAAACTTTCTGCATCAACAACAACGGCGCACAGTCGGCTGGTAAGGATTCCTGGGAGAATCTGGCCCGCTACTGGGCCGGGCCGGAAGGCGCGTTCTGCGCGCTGGACGAAGCGATAGGCGACGCGGCGCGCGAGACAGGCACGGCCCCCGCAAAGCGCTACGCCGTGATGATGATCCCGGACCCGATAATGTTCGAACGCTTCTCGGACAAGAACTCCTCGACCACCTATTGGGGAGCGCTCGGGGGCAGAATGCTGAACTTCGCCGACTCCGACGACCAGGTCAGCGCCCTGAAGTGGTACATAGACTATGTCCGGGCCGAGTTCGCAGCCCGCAATTTCAAGTACCTCGAGCTTGCAGGCTTCTACATCATCTCCGAGGAACTGGTCGCACGGCCGGGAGGATGGAACTACGACCAGAAGCGCTGGGACAGGATACTGCCCGTGGTCGGCGCCTATCTCGACTCCTGCAACGAGGGACTGTACTGGATACCATATCTGGGAGCCGACGGCACCGACATATGGCGAACTCTGGGCATAAGCTACGCCTGGCTGCAGCCGAACTATTATTGGGATACCTCGGGCAGCAAACCGATAGGCAAGACGGTCCGGAAGATAAAGCAGCTCGGGATGGGCATCGAACTGGAATTCGAGTACTCGATGGTGGAGGAAGTTATGAAGACGCCCGGTATTATGGGACCCGACGGACAGGGACGCTATGTGTTTACGCTATCGGACGTGCCGTCGCTCCGCGCCCGTTTCCGGGAGTATATGACAGCGTTCAAGGACGCCGGCCTCTACGGCAAAGAGCGGATAGCTCTTTACTCGGGCTCAAATGCCCTCTATCAACTTGCTAGTTCGGCCGAAAATGACGATATTGCGATGTATCTCGAATTATGCCGTTTCATAAGTGAAAACCCTTTGAGACAATGAGAAGAATTCTGGTCGTACTTTTCTTCGCGCTGCTATGCGCCGGATGCAATCCTCCGGCAGCAGCCTCGCCGCTTCACGACGCGGACCTCGTGGGCTACTGGCACCGCGAGCCTCACGCGTGGGATGCCGGGCGTTTCGCGCCCCACGTGAGCTGGAAATCCCCGGACGGCGGCGAGCACTGGCTCTTCGAAGCCTTCATCTTCCTCGAGGGGCAGGACTATCTCAGCGGCAGGAACTTCGTCATCTCCCCCGACGGTCCTTCGGCCACGAAGGTCGAGTGGGAGCGTCAGCTGGACCTCTGGCTGGGCAAGGACTGCGGAGTGGGCGCTCTGGATGCCGCCTGCGCCGAGGCGGCGGCAAGGATAGGCGATCCGCCCGCAAAGCGCAAGGTTGTTATCGGCCTTCCGGACCCCGTGATGTTCGAGACTTTCGCAGACAAGAAGTCATCCACGACCTACTGGGGCGACGGGCTTGATTTCGCAAGCACCGAAGACAGGCTCAAGGCCCTGGACTGGTACATAGGCGAGGTGCGCTCCCGTTTCGCCGCCCTCGCTCCCAAATACCTCGAACTGGACGGCTTCTACATCACTTCCGAAGAGATTTATCTCAAGTACGACATAGACGTCAACTGCCGTTACAAAAACTGGGAAGAAATAGTCCCCGCGCTTTCGGAGCGCTGCCACGCCGCAGGTCAGAAACTCTACTGGGTTCCCTATCATATGGCTCCCGGACACAAGTTCTGGAAGCAGATAGGAATAGACCAGGCCTGGATGCAGCCCAACTGGTACTGGGATCTCAAGGCCGGCAATCCCCATCCTTTCGAGAACACCCTCAAGGCGATGCAGGAGTACGGCCTCGGAATGGAACTCGAATTCGAGTACAGCGCCGTGGCAAATGAAATGAAACCC
>JAFYIK010000177.1 GCA_017538685.1 Bacteroidales bacterium
ATCGGCGGCGCGCTCCTTCTCGGCGAGCGCTGGGCCGTGCTCGACCCCCTCGCCTCGATAGTCGTGGGCGCGATGCTGATCAAGGTCGCGTGGGAGTTGGTCAAAGTCAGCGGCGGCGAGCTCACGGACAGTTCGCTCGATGCCGACACCGAGCGCGAAATCGAAGAGATCATCTGCAGTTTCCCGGAGGTGAGCGAGCCGCACAATCTCCGCACCCGCCGCATCGGCTCGCGTATCGCCATTGAGGCTCACGTCCGCCTTCGCGGCGATATGCCCCTTCACGAAGCGCACACTATCATCTCCGCCCTGGAAAAACGCCTCCGCGAGCGCTTCGGCTCCCAGACCCTCGTCACCATCCATATGGAACCCCTTAAATAATTCTATTCCGTACACGAAAAGGCCTTCTGGTGTACGAAAGAGTTCAAAACAGTCATTTGGTACAGGAGAGACGCCTCTGGTGTACGAAATGTCCATTAGCCCTCTTCGTCAAAGTGCCCGCACCGCCGGGCGTGCTGAGGCACGCCTTATTAACAAGGCAGGGGAGTTTGAGGGGGTACGCCCCCTCATTCAAAGTAGCCGTAGGCCTCACGACACGAAAAAACCGAACGGTTATCCGTTCGGTTTTTGTCTTTGTGTCGTGAGGACTACTGGATTTGAACCAGTGACCTCTTGCCTGTCAAGCAAGCGCTCTGAACCAACTGAGCTAAGCCCTCAAAATGTAGTAGCGGGGGTAGGACTCGAACCTACGACCTCCGGGTTATGAGCCCGACGAGCTACCGACTGCTCTACCCCGCGGTATTGGGACTGCAAAGGTAAGCATATTTTCGAAAAAAGCAAACTTTTATATAAGAAGCAGCACGAAGAGCAGGACGGAAAGCGTTCCGAAGGTCAAGCGGCCACGGACAATGTTGCCTGCAACCACGTCCGTGGGGTCTGAAGACAGCGCGCGCTCGAGCGAAGAACGGCGCAGGTGACCGGCGCTCCATTTGCGTACGACCTGCCCGTCGGAGATGAAGGTCGCTCCGCCGTTCGAGCGGTTCAGGCTCATCAGCGTCTTGCGGTCCGCGACATACGCGCCCTCGGGCATATCCTCATCCTTCAGCGCCATAGCGGAGGCCACTACGGGCTTCAGCCCCAGCTCTTCGGCCAGCGCGGCAGTGCGGGCGATGCGGTCGCGGTCGCGGCGGGTGAGCGCGGACGGCTCGTAGACCGAAATCAGCAGCACACCGCCTTCCAGCGCTTCAGCGTCGTGGTACTCGCCGTCCGCGCCCCTCAGCGACACGCGACCTTCAGTCAGTTCCGTGCCGGTGCGGAGGTCGGTAAGGTCGAGTAGCGGGAGATGGCGGTAGCTCATAATCCCGAACGCTACCGTCACGGCGAAGGTGAAGCCGACTATTATTGGCCTGCGGACGTGCTGCCTGATCACCTTGTTCGTGGGTACGAAAGCCGCGACCCAGAGCAGAAGCAGCGCGATATTCTTCAGAAAACTCTGCAGATGCGTCAGGTGAACGATCTCGCCGAAGCAGCCGCAGTCCATAGACGGATTGAGAATCAGCAGGAGTAGCGTAAGAAGGGTGAAGAAGGACATAAGTCCCAGCGAGACCCACCTGATCCACGAAGACCAGGCTCCGGAAATCAGCGCCGAGCCCACAAAGCATTCAAGAAGATTGAAAAAGAACGCCAGGTGAATGGAGGCGAAACGCAGGAAAGACAGGTGGCAGAAGTTCAGGTACGACTCCATCACGAGCTGCGAGCCTATCGGGTCCATAAGCTTCAGGAGCCCGCCCGCGAGCAGCACGATGCCGAAGATAACCGCCGCCAGCCTGCGGAAAAACTCAGATACGTTCATCTACGAGGGCCTTGATCTTTGCGAAAATATCGTCTTCGGGGAGCATATGTCCATCCGCGTCGGAGCAATCCACCACCTTCAGCGCAGGATCTTTCTGAGCCTGCATCAGGTACATATCACGCACCCGCGACTGAAAAGCCATACTCGATTCGTGTATGTCTTTCGAGCCCTGGAGGTAATTGCGGTCGTCGCCCTCGCGCGAGTGCGTGAGGTTGTTCTCCACGAAACTCAGGGGCACATCCAAAAATATGTTAAGGTCCGGCCTGGGTTCGCCGAATGAGCCGAACTCGGTGTCGATAATCCATCGTCTGAGTTCCTCAATCTTCGCCGGGTCGCTCAGTTTCGCGCACTGGTACGCAATATTGGAATACACATAGCGGTCGAAAAGCACGTTCCGCCCTGCATCCAGCGACTTGCGTATCTGAGGTACGGCACCGTGACGGTCTTCAGCGTAAATCAGCGCCACGAGCTGCGGATGCACAGTCTCGTTCGTGCCGAAATCGCCGCGCAGGAACGCGGAAATCAGCTCGCCGTAGACCGGCGCGTCGTAACGCGGAAAATGGATGTAATCGAGGGCGCCCTTGCTCTCGAGGTATTCTTTAAGCTTTCGGACCTGAGTGGATTTGCCCGCTCCGTCCAGACCTTCCAAAACAATCAGCATAGCATACAAATATAATGATTAACTTTGTATTGATGAAACTGATGGGCATCATAAATCTGACTCCGGATTCGTTCTACGCGCCGAGCAGATACAACTATTCAATGCTGGACCGCGATGTGGACATAATCGACGCGGGCGCGGTCAGCACGCGGCCGGGAGCGCCGGATGTGGACCTCGAAGAGGAATGGCGACGCCTGGAACTGTTCCTGGAGATGTGGCACGACCGCTACGGCGCGAACCCGGAGTGCGGCCGCTGGATGCGCGACCGGGAGCTGTGGAACCTCCACGGCGGGGGCAAGCGCGAGCTCAGCATCGACACCACCAGCAGCGAAATAGTCCGCAGGGCCTACGAAATGGTGGGGCCGTTCATCGTCAACGACATCAGCGCGGGCCACGACGACCCGAAGATGCTCCGCACCGTCGGCCGCCTCGGGCTGCCGTTCATCGCTATGCACAAGCGCGGCAATCCGCGCACGATGGACTCCCTGGCGGACACCGGCACGGACATCATCATCCAGCTGAAAAACTACTTCCACGAGTTCACTCTCGCCGCACAGAACGAAGGCATTGAGGACTGGATACTCGACCCGGGCCTCGGCTTCGCGAAAACCGCCGAACAGAATGTCGAAATCATTAATCGCCTCGAAGAACTCCAGGTGTTCGGTCGCCCCATCCTCGCGGGCGTCGGAGATAAGAGGTTTACCACGGTCTCTCCAGGCAATGGCATAGCGCCCGACTCAGTTTCAGGCAATTATTCTTCGTACTACGAATCCCTCGCCGCCGCCCACGGAGCGAATATCCTTCGGATCCATTAAAGATTCCCGATCAGGTCGGGGATGATGGGAAGAGAGTCCGTTAGGCGTGGGGGATAAGTCATTGATATACAGGCGAATAAGTAAAAGAGGTCTGCCGTTTTCTGGAGACCTCTTTTGCGTAAAGTGTTGATAGTCATATAGTTATCCCCCACACGCGTCGAGAGCAAAGAGCTATTGCAGATTGGATATTATAACAGAGGGGAGCTATTTGAGCTTTTTCCAGAGGCGGGCGATGAGGGGGCCCGGAAGCAAAGCTATCAAAAAAGGAAGCCAGAGGTTCATAAAGGCGGGGCTGATGACGCGGCGGCCACGGAGGAGGGCGCGGAGGGAGCGGCGGACGAGCCAGCGGGGGGTGCGGACGAGCCCGAGTCGCAGGCCGGCGCGCATCTGCCGCTCGCTGAGGCGGTAGAGCGGAGTCGCCACGGCGGCGGGGCAGACTGTCGTCACCGTGACGCCGTGCGGCTTCAGCTCGTAACTCAGCGAGCGGCCGAAACTCCGCAGGTACGCCTTGGTGGCGGAATAAATGGTGATCCCCGGAGCGGGAATGCGCGCGCACATCGAAGAAATGTTCAGGATTCGCCCGCTTCCGCGTTTTTTCATCGCATCGCCGAAAAGAATGCAGATACGAGTGACGGTCACGACGTGAAGGTCTATCATCGCCTGCACTCTCGGCAGGTCCTCCACTGACAACTCCTTGAAAAAGAACATCCCCGCGTCGTTCACGATAATGTCCGGGAGGATGCCCTGCGAAGAGCACCACTCGAACAGTCCGTCGGCGGCGGAAGTTCGCGCCAGGTCCATACAGAGGGTGGTGACAGAGGGAGATTTCTCGACTTCGCTCGAAATGACATCCGGGTCGCTCGAAATGACAATACTGTCATCTCGACCAAGCGAAGCGCGTGGAGAGATCTCCTCGGCGGCGCTGGCGAGTTCGTCCTCACGGTTACTGACGAGAATCAGCGAATAGCCGCGGTCAAACAGTTGCCGCGCGAACTCGAGGCCGAGGCCGGAGCTGCCGCCGGTGATGAGGGCTGTCATTTCCATAGAGCCTCTGCTTTATCCACTTCGCGGCGAAGTTTGTCGGGGAGGCCTTCGACGCATTTGTTGCACTTCATTTCGAGGGTGTACATACGGCCGATGCAATAGTTCGAATGGCCGCAGGGGCTCTTTGTGAGCTCGCCTGAATGAAGTATATTGACGAAATCGGTGTCGCGGATCAGCGCGCGGGCCATCTGGAGGCCGTCGAAGCCGGCCGCCAGCACTTCTTCCATCTTCGCCAGTGACACCATTCCTCCGACATAGATCAGCGGAAGCTTGACTGCGGCGCGGAATTTCTTCGCATCCTCGAGGAAATAGGCCTCCTTGTATGGCACGGTGGGAATAAGCGCCTTGCCGGCGAAGAACAGCAGCAATTGAAGCCACCAGAACTTCTTCGTGTCCATATAATGTGACATAGTCCGCAGGGGCATCGCTCCGCGCATTACCTCCATCGGCGCCTTGCTCACGAAGCCGGCGGACAGCACGATGCCGTGTACGCCCAGCCTCTCAAGTTCGCGCGCTACCTCCAGGCACTCGTCCTCCTGCATTCCGCCCTTGAAACCGTCGTGCATATTCATTTTCACAACCACGGCCATATCATCGCGGGCCTCCTGCATAACGCGGGTAATCACGCGCCTCATAAAGCGCATACGGTTCTCCAGCGAGCCGCCGTATTCGTCGCGGCGATGGTTGGTGAACGGCGAAAGGAACTGGCTGATCAGGTATCCGTGTCCGGCGTGGATTTCCACGCAGTCGAAGCCTGCCTCGCGGGCGAGGTTTACGGCGTGTCCGAAGTCATCCACCAATTGGTCAATATCCGTGCGCGAAAGCCTGCGAACGAACGTAGGCGAGTAGATATTGAACCCTCCCGATGCGCCCACTGGCGTGCAGCCGCAGGTAGCGCGGTGGGTCATATTGCCGCAGTGGCCGAGCTGGATCGAGCATTTCGCGCCCTCGGCGTGGACGGCGTCGGTGATGCGTTTCAGGCCGGGGACGATCTCCTCGCGCATCCAGAGCTGGCCGTCGAAGGAGAGCCCGCTGCGCGAAACGGACGCGTAGGCGAGGGTGGTCATTCCCACTCCGCCGCGCGCCACCGCCGTATGGTAATTGAACAGATCTTCGGACGGACTGTTGCCGTAGGCCATATTCTCGAACGCAGCCGAGCGGATAACCCTGTTACGAAGGGTAAGCGGGCCTATAGTCACCGGGGTGAAAACGGGGGATTCAATCATAGTCTAGTAGATGAAAGGAATCATACGCTTGGTGCGCTTTGTGTCTATCTGGCCGGGGAATTCGCGCTGGTAGAGCTCGTAGATGCGGGCCGCGCGCGGGGCGAGATTCGCGAAGGTCCAGAGCGCGAACACTGCTCCGGCGAGCGACCAAGTCAGAATCGCGAACCCGACCCACTCCAGCAGCTCGCCGAAATAGTTCGCGCTCGTGACATAGCGGAACATCCCCGCGCGCGGCAGGTAATGCGCCGTGTCTCCTGGCTTCCGTAGTCCGCGGATGATGGCGTCGGACTGGATGTTTATCCACATTCCGACAATAAAGATTGCGCTTCCCGCGACGAACGGCAGACTGGTCAGCCAGCCCTCCTGGTAATACCCGGCAGGGGAGACATAGAAGATCCAGCCGCCCTGCATCAGAGCATTCAGCGTGTTGAACACAACCCCCATCAGGATGATGCTCAGCGGCATACGGCTGTGGCCGCTCAATTTATTCGGAAAAATGAACGATCTATGGAAATAGTGCAGTTCGAAGAGCACCAGAAAGGTCAGCCTGGTCCAGTCGGCCCTGCGGTCCGAGAACCACCACAGCACGAGCATCGCGATGAACACCGGCACCTCCATAAGGAACCAGCCAAGATGATTGTCCAGCGTGGGACCCCATTTCGGATGGTAGAACTTGCCGTAGCCTGCGTCCACGAAGAAAAGGGATATGAACACCGCCACCGCTATCGCGGACATCACGATCAGGAATAGGTTAAAGCCGAACTGGGTAAACATAACGCAAAGATACGAAAAAACCGGAAAGCCGTGGAAGGCTTTCCGGTCTTAACATAACCACTTATATTTATTTGAACAGTTTAGGAGCGAAGGTGTTCAGGTACAGCCTCCAGTTGGACCAGACGTGGCCGCCGTCGGAGACGAAGTACTCGTGCTTCAGACCGTTGGCCTCGAGAAGGGCGTGCAGATCCTCGGCTCCCTTGAAGAGGAAGTCGGTGTCGCCGCAGGCGAGGAAGTAAAGCTTCACGCCGGCCTTCTTGAGGGCCTTCACCTGATCTGCGTTCATCTGACCGGCTGCGGAGAGAGGGCAGATGTAGTCGAAGAGCTCAGGATAGAGGATGGAGGCGGAAATGGTGTGGCCGCCGCCCATCGAAAGGCCTGCGATAGCGCGCGATGCGGGCTTCGGTATGGCCCTGTAGTTCTTCTCGATGAAAGGAACGATCTCAGTGCAGAGGCTCCTGACATAGAGCTCGCGGTTCTCCGGAGCCCTCCAGTCGATGGCCTTCTCGGGGATGCCGAGGGTGCGGGCTGCAGCCTGTCCGGGGTTGCCGTTAGGCATAACCACGATCATAGGCTCTGCCAGACCCTTCTCGATCAGGTTGTCCAGAATCTGGGCGGTGCGGCCCATCGAAGTCCAAGCCTCTTCGTCGCCGCCTGCTCCGTGGAGAAGGTAAAGGACGGGATACTTCTTCTTGGGGTTGTTCTCGTAGCCGTAAGGGGTGTAGACGGTAAGACGGCGGCTCATTCCGAGGATCTTGCTGTCGTACCAAGGATGGCTGACGGTGCCGTGCTGAGTGGCCTCGACATAGTTTTCGGTCCTCTCGCCGGGCACGATGAGCATAGGGAGATACCTGGTGCCGTCGCGCTGGACGTACACGTTCTGGGGGTCGTTGACG
>JAFYIK010000178.1 GCA_017538685.1 Bacteroidales bacterium
CTATCTGGATACGTTTCAGGCCAGGGAACACAAGGGCGCTCGGGTTGCCCGACGACGAGTAGGAAGGAACCGACACGGGCTTGTTCTGGGCTGCGGCGCCCTCCGCGCCTGAGACGGTGATGGGCTGCTGCCCCTGCACCGGCCTTACCCTGTACATCAGGCGCGCGCCGGCGCCGAGCTCCCTGCGGAGTGTCCTGCTGAGGATATCCAGAAATGCGCTCTCCAGATAACTCCTGTAATAATCAGTGGGGACCTCGATGGTCAGGGTGCTGTCCACAAGTGATACGGGCCTGATAGGTTTGAACCAGGTCTCGTACTGCTGGGGCTCTATGTTCTGCTCGATAATGCGCAGACAGTTCTCCCACACTTGAATGTGTTTCTCTTTTTCCAGCATCAATGATTATTGTAAAGCGATTGGTTACTTCACTAATCGTCGGACTGCAAAGGTGGGGGAAAAAATCTTAACAAAAAATATTTTTTTATGTTGATTATTAACTTTTTTTGGCTTATATTAAAAAGAAGGGCCACCTAAATTTCAGTGGTCCCATTTCTTTGAATATCAGTGTCTTACAAAGTTTACAAATGTGTAAGTGATTGATAGTCTTTGTTATTATAATTTAGAATCTTTCCAAATAAGTCGTTCTCGCTAATTCACCCTGCTGACGCTGTCCTCTTCTATCTTGACGAGGAAACAGTCGGGGTATTTCTTCTTGATTTCAGCCATCTTTTCCTTTGCTTCCTCCTTGCTTCCGCAGACCGCGATTACATATCTATACATCTTTCCGTTCGGAGACTTTCTGACCACAGGTTTATAACCAAGAAGCCTGCTGTCCCCCTCCGGAAGTTCCTTCGACAAAGTCGCTATCTGCACGCCGTACTGCACGGATCCCTGATCGGGGTCAGTGATGACCTTCCCCTCGTCACCCACGACGGGATCGGGGGTCTTTTCCACGACCGTCGTTGTGTCGGGTGCTTCGGCGGGCTTGCTGACCTGCATAGAATTGTCGTACTCCTGCTTGTAGGACTGGAAGGCCTTGAAGAGGCACTCAGCGAGCTCCTTGCGGCTCTTTTCCTGCTTGAGGACGAGGAGGTCCTGCTCGTTGCTGATGAAGCCGAGTTCCACGAGCACCGAGGGCATAGAAGTTTTCCACAGGACGTAGAACGGATCCTGGCTGACTCCCCTGGTGTTGCGAATTGGCCCGCCCTGGAGATTCTCGCTGATGATTTCGGCGAACTGGATGCTCTGCTCGAGGTAGGCGCTCTGCATCATAGTCATAAATATGTAGGACTCCGGATCCGCGGGGTTGAAGCCCGCTGTGGCCGGATTATAATCGTCGTCCAGCATAATCACGGAGTTCTCCCGCTGGACCATCGCGAGGTTCGCCTTATAGAGGTCAGTCCCCTCTTTGTGCGACTGGCCGAGGACGTGGACCGAATAGCCGTTGGCGGTCGTGCCGCCCGCAGAATTGATATGTATTGAAATAAAGAGGTCCGCTCCCGCTTTGTTCGCGATTTCGGCACGGTCATTGAGGGAAACGAAGTGATCGGTGCTGCGCGTCTGTATCACATTGACATCCGGATAACTCTCGCGGATCCTGTCCGCAAGGTTGTTGGCTATCTCCAGGACGAACGTTTTTTCGTACGACTGGCCGTCTTTGCTCACGGCTCCGGGGTCCTTCCCTCCGTGCCCTGCGTCGATAACGACGGTGCTGAGCGTCAGCTTGTCGCCGCAAATGCCGGCCAGCGAGAATGCCAGAAGGAGGATAAACGAAGTCAGGATGCGTCTCATCGTTGATAACTTGGAAATAATATAGTATATTTGTGGCTCTACAAAAATAGCAATTTTGCGCAATAAATACATCCACGTCCTGCTGATTCTTTTCACCCTGCTGATGCTTGGCGGGGCGGATGCGTTTGCGCAGAGGAACACCAACCGAAAGCCCCTTGCCGGCGGCGCCCGTCCGCAGAAGGAAAAGATCGCCCCGGACTCGCTCGAACTCGCGAGGCGCGATTCGCTGCACAGGGCGGACTCCCTCTTCAAGGCGGACTCGCTGAATATGCTTCAGAACAGTTCCCTCACCCAGCCCGCTTTCTCCACCGCGCGCGACAGTATAGTGGAAGTGTTCACGGACGGCCAGCGAAAGATCTATTACTACGGCGACGTCACGGTCAAGTATCAGGACATAACCCTCACCGCCGAACGCATCGACTATGACCTGAACACCGGAGTGTGCTATGCGCACGGCGTGCTGGACACCCTCACGGGCGAGTGGATAGGCCGGCCTGTGATGACCCAGGGCGGAAAGACCTACAATATGGCCGAGGTGAAGTACAACTTCAACAACCGCAAGGCCAGCATCAAGCAGGTCATCACCTCCGAGGACGACGGCCTCCTCCACGGCGACCACGTGAAGATGATGCCCGATAAGAGCATCAACGTGGAGCACGGCAAGTACACGGTCTGCGACCTCGAGCATCCTCACTACTGGATGGAGCTGTCGGTGGCGAAGGTGGTCACCAAACCAACTCGCAAGACGGTCTTCGGCCCGGCGCACCTCGTGATTGCGGACGTGCATCTGCCTTTCGTGGGCATACCGTTCGGCTTCATCCCCAAGCGCCCGGAAAGGGCGACCGGCCTTCTGATGCCGACCTTCGGCGAGGAGACCGCCCGAGGCTTCTATATGCGCGACGGAGGTATGTACTTCGTCTTCGGCGACTACATCGACCTGTCAGTGACTGGAGATTACTACACCCTCGGCTCCTGGGCCCTGGACGTGAACTCGCGATACAAGATCAACTACAAAGCGAACGGCTCCTTCTCGATGACCATCTCCCACGACCAGGTGGGAGAGCAGGGCTCGCCTGACTTCAGCTCTTCGGGCAACTTCGGACTCAGGTGGCAGCACTCTCAGGACAGCAAGGCCCATCCGGGAACTTCGTTCAGCGCATCGGTGAACTTCTCCAGCCCGCAGAACAGCAAATACAACTCCCGCTCGGTCAACGAAGCCCTCCAGAACCAGATTTCATCATCAATTTCATACTCACACAACTGGAACGGCAAGGTGAACCTCTCCTTGAACGCCCTGCACAGCCAGAACTCGCGGGACAGTTCATACGCATTCACCCTCCCGAACATCACTCTTTCGGTGAGTACCTTCTATCCCTTTAAGAAAAAGGTCAGGGCCGGAAAGGAGAAGCCCTGGGAGAAGATTTCGTTCGGCTACAGCACCTCCCTGCAGAACAAGATCAACTTCTATATGAGGGACTGCCTGGATTCCGCCAAGCACTTCGATATGGACAAGGCCCTTGCCCTTACGGACCAGTTCAAGAACGGTATGAACCACAACTTCTCGATAGGTCTGCCGAGTTTCCAGCTGTTCAAGTACCTCAATTTCAACCCCTCGATCAGCTACGGTCAGAGCTGGTTCTTCAGGCAGAATGAAGTCGTATTCGACAGGGAAACGGGGAAATTTTCCACCCAGTTGGGAAAACAGTTCGGGCATTTCGGTATTACCCAGACTTATTCGGGTTCGGTGTCGATGAGCACCCGCCTTTACGGTATGTTCAATTTCGGGCGTTACAGTAAGATCCAGGCGATAAGGCACGTCATATCCCCTTCCGTCAGTATGTCTTTCAGCCCTGAAAAAGGCACTTACGCGAACGGTTACAGGACAGTCAGTATGCAGGACAAAAATGGTGTCTGGCACGACTACGAATACAATCTCTACTCCGGTCAGATAGGTAACGTCCCCGGCAAGGGCAAGAGCGCCACGGCCAACATTTCCATAGGAAACAATCTGGAGGCCAAGGTGCGCGACCCTGCCGACAGCACGGGCAAAGGCAACAAAAAAGTCAAGCTCCTGGACCAGCTGAACTTCAGCACGGGATACAACTTCCTTGCTGACTCCTTGAAGATGAACAAGATAAGCGCTTCAATGAGCACTAACCTCTTCGGCAAGGTGAACATAAGCGCGAGCGCAGCTTTCGACCCGTACGCCGCTTATGCGGTGAACGGGAGCGTGAGGCGTTTCAATACCTACGCCGTGATGGCCGGGCAGGGACTCGTCCGCTTCACGAATGCGTCGGCCTCCGCTTCATATTCCATCTCAGGCAAGGGAGCGATCAACGGCAACGACGGCCGCGAAGACAGCAGCAGTCCGGCCAGCTACTACCAGAGGATCTACTACCACCCCGTCACGGGCGAGTATGTCCCCGGCGGCTGGCTGTACTACACGAACCCGAACGTGCCCTGGTCGATGAACTTCAACACCAGTTTCAACTGCAATATAACGGATAAATACGATAAGGAACTCGACTCGATAGTGCGTGAGCCCAAATACACCGCCACCCTCGGTATGAGCGGAAATATCAAACTCACCCCCAGGATGTCCATAAACGCATCTTCCGGTTACGACTTTATCGCGAAAAAGATAACGACCACCCAGATAAGCGCCACCTACGACCTGCACTGCTTCAACATAGCCGTGTCGTGGGTTCCGCTCGGCACCTGGCAGTCGTACAGCTTCAAGATCGCGGCCAACGCCGCATCCCTTGCCGATCTCCTGCGCTTCAAGAAGAGCAGCAGTTATTGGGATAGATAAAATTTTTACTATATTTGCATCATCAAATTCGATAATGCAGCGGCAGTTCTGCCGTACAACTCTATAATTTTCAACTATGACACACCGTCTTTACGACCTCAGTCAGATGAGTCGTGAGCAGCTCGAAGAGATAGCTTCGGGACTCAAAATCAAATCAATCAAGAAACTTGACGACGAAAACCTCGCCTACGCCATAATGGATGCGGAGGCTGTCCTTGCCGCTTCCCAGCCCGAGCCCGAAAAGCCCGCCCAGAAGAAGCGCGGCCGCAAACCGAAGGCAGAAAAGGCTCAGGAGCAGCCGAAGCAGGAAGAGCCTGCACCGGTCGAGCCGCAGCCCGAACCGGAAAAACCCGCTCCGAAAAAGCGTGGTCGCAAGCCGAAATCCGAGAAGGCAGAGAAGCCTCAGGAGCAGCCCCAGCCGAAGAAAGAAGAACCTCGCAAGGAGGACGCTGCGGCCGAGGAAAAGAAGGCCGCGATTCTCGCGAAGGCCCAGGAAAGGCTCGACAGGAAGAAGCAGCACAACAATAACCAGAACCAGAATCAGAATCAGAACAACCAGCCCCAGCCTCAGCCTCAGAAGCCGAAGGTGCCCGAGTACGAAGGCACGGTGGAGGCAACGGGAGTTCTGGAGATTATGCCCGACGGCTACGGCTTCCTGCGCAGTTCTGATTACAATTATCTGAACAGCCCTGACGATATCTACATCTCCCAGCAGCAGATCAAGCAAAACGCCCTCAAGAACGGCGACACCGTCACGGGCGAAATCAGGCCTCCCCGCGAAGGCGACAAGTACTTCCCTCTCGTGAAGGTCAAATACATCAACGGCCGCACGCCCGAGTTCATCCGCGACCGCGTGCCGTTCGACTTCCTCACTCCGCTCTTCCCGGACGAGAAGTTCAACCTGCTCGGCCACGGCCACGGCTCGGACCCGTCCTGCCGCATCGTGGATATGTTCTCCCCCATCGGAAAGGGCCAGCGCGGCCTTATAGTCGCCCAGCCGAAGACCGGTAAGACGATGCTGCTCAAGAGCATAGCTAACGCCATAGCGGACAACCACCCGGAGGTCTATGAGATCGTGCTCCTTATCGACGAGCGCCCGGAGGAGGTTACCGATATGCAGCGCAGCGTGAAAGCCGAGGTTGTGGCCAGCACCTTCGACGAGCCTGCAGACCACCACGTTAAGGTGGCTAATATGGTGCTCGAGAAGGCCCGCAGGCTGGTGGAATGCGGCCACGACGTGGTGATCCTGCTCGACTCCATCACCCGCCTCGCACGCGCATATAACACCGTCCAGCCCGCATCGGGCAAGGTGCTCACCGGCGGCGTGGACGCCAACGCCCTGCAGAAACCCAAGCGATTCTTCGGCGCAGCCCGTAATGTGGAAGGCGGCGGTTCGCTGACTATCCTCGCCACAGCTCTGACTGAAACCGGCTCCAAGATGGACGACGTCATCTTCGAGGAGTTCAAGGGCACCGGCAACTCCGAAATCCAGCTGGACAGGACCCTGGCGAACAGGCGTATCTTCCCTGCCGTGAACGTGGTGCTTTCAGGTACCCGCCGCGACGACCTCTTGTACGAGAAGTACAACGGTCAGAGGATTTGGATCCTGCGCAAGCTCCTTGCGGATATGAACCCGACCGAAGCGATGAACTTTATGCTTCAGCTGATGGACGAGTACAAGACGAACCAGGACCTCCTGGACAATATGAACAAGGTAAGCCCGCGCGAAGCGAAGTACTACGACGCTTATTAACGGTAGAAGCGGTCGTTGTCGATATTCGCCTGCTCTTTTTCGAACAGCCCGGCGACGAAACCGAGACCATAACCCCAGAGCTGCACATATGCTGCAGCCACAGACATGAGCCCGACTTTCGGGCTCTTGTTCTGTATAGAGGAGTCGATAAAGACAAGGAGCGCGTAAAGCACGTCAAATGGCAGGATAAGGCTCAGGACGACGAACACCAGGGGGAAGAGGTGTACGAGCCTCAGGGAGCCCGGATGGC
>JAFYIK010000179.1 GCA_017538685.1 Bacteroidales bacterium
CGTTCCACCAGGCGGTCATACAGAAGATGTTGATCAGACCGGCCACACCGTTCATAACGTTGTGCCAGCCGCCGTACTGCCAGACGCCTTCCGATGTCAGCCACCACTTGTTCCATCCGAAAACAGCCGGCTCGAAGTCGGAAGCGCAGGCGATGAGGATGTTAATGGCCACGATGATGAACGGAAAGGGTTTGAACCAATGCTTGGCTCCGATGCCCCACTTGTACTTGATCATCATAAAACCGATACATCCGGCCGTGGCAGCGTAGAGCTTGGCGTAGTGGAACCATCCGTGCATATAGACGTGGGTCGGGTTCTTAAGTGCCCACTCTGCTCCGGTCTTGGCGCCGATCCAGATGGCCAGGAAGTACACGGTAAGGGCCAGAGGGATGGCAAGGAAGGTAATGATGCCGCCGAATTTGGTGCGGCGTGCGAACTCGTTGAAGAGGATGAGGCCCAGAAGGACCACTATCATCATTCCCCATTGAGCAAGGGCATTAGCCCCATAAACTTCAAAAAACATAATGATTGGTTATTGGTTAATAGAAACTGTTTGTTTGCTCTCTTTAAGCAGTGCGTAAACCACCCACGCGGCAGTCAGGACTGCCGCCATAGGCACACCCACCACCAGAATCTCCCGCAGCATCACCTGCGCGCCCTCAAGCTCATTGAGGGCCGTAAAGAACGGGAATTTCCAGGTCAGTTCTCCGTTGATTATGTGATCCACAACAAGCATTAGCGTGCCGCCCCAGAGCATCTTCTCGAGAGCGGGAAGTTGACGGCCGAGAGCGGTCGTGGGCTGATGATTGACTTTACGGATTACGGTAACGGCTATCGCCTCTACCAGCGGTGCAATAAAACAAGCCATATTACTGAGTTTTAATTTCTATTTCTTTTATTTCAACTTCGTTGCCCCTGAGCAGCCAGGTCTTGTCGCTGCCGCAGCTCGGGCATATCTTACCGTGGGCGATGGTCGCGTACTCGCTCTTGCAGGAGTCGCACCACGTCACTGCCGGAATCAAGTTGATCTTCAGCTCGGCGCCTTTCAGAAGCTCTTCCCTGTCGGCTGCCCAGCGCCACACGTCCTGAAGGTATTCAGGCACGATGGTGGACACTTCTCCAATGTCCATCACCACCGCGTCCACGTGCTGCACGCCATTCGCCTCGGCCGCCTCCTTGACGTCCTTTATAATGTAGAAGACTATACCTAATTCGTGCATTATTCTTTCTTGAACAGTATCTTTCCGGTGCGTTTGATCATATACGGCAGGATTCCGTCGAACTTGTCCTCCGAGGTGCGCATTACGCTGGCCTCGGGATGCACTCGGAAGAGGTGGATGGCGTCGAAGGCGCACTTGGTGGTGCAGATACCGCAGCCGATGCAGCGGTTCTCGTCCACCACGGACGCACCGCAGCTGAGGCAGCGGGCCGTCTCCTTCTTGACCTGTTCTTCCGTCAGTGTGCCGTGATACTCCTCGAACTTGCTCTTCGGCTTATAGTCTTCCGGAGCCTGGCGCGAGCCGTTGTCGTAGCTCTCCACAAGGATATCCTGTTTGTTGAGCTCTATGAAGTCGCGCCTGTTGCGGCCTATGGTCATATGGCCGTGCTGGACGTAGCGGTGCAGCGATTCGGCCGCCTCCTTGCCCGCCGCAATGGCGTCGATGGCGAACTTCGGGCCGGTGAACACGTCGCCGCCCACGAAGATGTCCTGCTCTGCGGTCTGGTAGGTCAGTTTGTCGGCCACGGGGTACACTCCGCGGAAGAATTCCACCTTCGTGTCCTTCAGGAGGTCCTTGAGCACCACGGTCTGGCCGATTGCGAAGATGACCATATCGGCATCAAGCGTAATCAGCTCGTTCTCGTCGTATTCAGGCGCGAACTTATGCTCGGCATTGAACACGGACGTGCATTTCTTGAAGACTATGCCCTCGACCTTGTCGGTTCCGAGCACTTCCTTCGGGCCCCAGCCAGGGTTCAGGACCACGCCGTCCTCGCGGGCTTCCGTGCGCTCTTCCAGCGACGCGGGCATAATGTCCTCCGTCTCGAGCGAGAGCATAGTCACTTCCGAAGCGCCGCTGCGCTTGGCAACACGGGCCGCGTCTATGGCCACGTTTCCGCCGCCCACGACCACTACCTTGCCCTTTACCTTCACCTTTCCGCAGTTCGCGTCGTGCAGGAAGTCGATGGCCGTGGTGGTTCCGGGCAGAGTCTCGCCGTTGATACCGGGAAGGCGTCCGCCCTGGCAGCCGATGGCGATATAGAAGCCCTTATAGCCTTCTTCGCGCAGCTGCGGGATGGTCACGTCCTTGCCCACTTCCACTCCCGTGCGTATCTCCACGCCAATCTCGCGCATAATGTCGATCTCGGCCTTGATAACGTCCTTGTCTAGCTTGTATGAAGGGATGCCGTAGCGGAGCATACCGCCCGGCTCTTCGTTCTTTTCGAACACTACCGGTTTGTAGCCCATCGTGGCGAGGTAGTATGCGCAGCTGAGTCCCGCAGGGCCGCCGCCTATGATGGCGATCTTCTCCTCCCAGCGGTCCTGCACGTTCGAGCAGATGTTCACCTCCGGGATGAAGCGCGTATCCGCTTTCAGATCCTGCTCCGCAATGAACTTCTTCACCGCGTCGATAGCGATCGGTTTGTCTATGGTCCCGCGGGTGCAGGCGTCCTCGCAGCGGCGGTTGCATATGCGGCCGCACACTGCCGGGAACGGGTTCTCGCGCTTGATAAGTTCGAGCGCTTCCGTGTATTTGCCCTCGGCCGCCTTCTTCAGGTAGCCCTGGACTGCTATGTGCGCCGGGCAGGCGGTCTTGCAGGGGGCGGTGCCGGTCGGATAGCAGTTGATGCGATTACGGTCGCGGTAGTCTTCGTTCCATTTGTGCTTGCCCCATTTCGCGGCGTCCGGCAGCTCCTGTTTGGGATAGGTCTGCGGGCCGTTCTTGGTGCAGAGTTTCTGGCCGAGCTTCACGGCGCCGGCCGGGCAGTATTCCACGCAGCGCCCGCAGGCCACGCAGTTCTTCGGGTCCACCTCGGCCACATAGGCGCTGCGGCTGAGGTTGGGGGTGTTGAAGAGCTGGCTCGTACGGAGGGCGTTGCAGATCTTCACGTTGCAGTTGCAGATTGCGAAGATCTTGCCCTCGCCGTCGATGTTCGTAACCTGGTGCACGAAGCCGTGGTCCTCGGCCTTGCGCAGGATGGCCATCGCCTCGTCGTAGGTGATGTAGTGGCCGCGGCCGGTCTCGGCGCAGTAGTCGGCCATGTCGCCGACGCCGATGCACCAGTCGCGGTAGTCGTCGGCGCAGCCCTCATCCAGCTTTTTCCGGCCGTACCGGCAGGAGCAAATGCCCACGGCGAGGTGTCCCTCGTATCGCTTGAGCCAGTAGGAAATGTGCTCGATGTCAATGGATTGGTTCTCC
>JAFYIK010000180.1 GCA_017538685.1 Bacteroidales bacterium
AAGACGGCGATGAGCCGCTCGTGGTGGCAATTGACATCGTCAACGATGAAGACCGCAGTTATTCGCTGGCGCGCTACGAAGACCGCGTCCGCGCGATTATCGCCTCCCATCCCGGCCTGCATCTCACGCTTCACGCCGGCGAGAGCTTGAGCGGCGAGAACAACGAAATTGCCATCGCGTTGCGCTGCGGCATAGACCGCCTCGGGCACGGCTTCAACCTCTACCGCTATACCGCGCTGGAGGAGGAAATCCGCCGCAGGGGCATCTGTATGGAGATCTGCCCCGTCTCGAATGCCGCCCTTGGCTACTGCGCCGACTTCGCGGAGCATCCGGCTAACGCCTACCGCAAGTCTGGTATTCCGCTGGTAATTTGCTCCGACGATCCGGCCTACCAGGCCGACGAACCCCTGACCGGCGACCTTCTGGCGGTCACGGTCGGTTGGGATTTGTCGCTGGATGAAGTTAAACAGCTATGCCGCAACAGCATAGAGTACTCTTTCCTCGAGCCCGCGTCCAAGACGAGGCTTATGGCTAACTGGGAAAAGGCCTGGAATTCCCTTTAGAATTTGTAACCGTAGTTGAAGCCAAGGGTGGGGAATGAGTTGAGACCCACCAGGAGGTGGAGGCTCATATTATCGCTGATGAAGCGGCCCACACCGAGTTGGAGGCCATATGCGGGATATCCGCCGCCGGGGCCGTTAGTGTGCGGCACTATGCTGGCGTATCTTTCATCTGAATAATCCTCATCGTAGCCCATATTGAGGCCCCTTCCGACGAAGAATCTTCCGAAGACTTCGAAGTCCTGTCCCCAGCAGTAGCGTCCCGTCACGGTCGCGGCCAGAAGGCCGATAGTCCAGGTAGTGGTGGTTTTGACTGTGCCATACTCGGTGAGAGTATCCCTTGTGAACCAGGTCGAGTAACGGAGGTAATCGAACATCAAGCCTCCGGCCACCGAACCTTTTCCGTCGGCGAAAGTCTTGAAGGTGTAGTCTGCATTAATGCCGATAGGCATAATGGGATTTGTGTGGTTGCTGTCTTCGAAACGCATCGTCAGGTTCCATCCGAGAGTGACTCCCATACGGATGTCGCCCTCCTTAGGCAAGGCCCTTTCGGGCTGATATTCCTGCGAGAATGCTACCGGAGCCAGAAACAGCGCTGCAGCGAGAAGTGCAAATATTTTTTTCATTGTTATCAGTGTTATTTGTTACAAATCTAAACATTTTCCGAAGATTATTCGCATTTCAGTTTTTCTTGTTATATTTGTGGGAAAATTCTAACTTTTCTTACAAATGCAGGAAAATGAAGGCAAATACATCTTCGGCGTAGTGAAGGTGGGAGACAAGGGGCAGATCGTGATTCCGCGCGACGCCCGCAAAATCTACGACATCAAACCTGGCGACGCCCTGCTTATGCTGGGAGACCAGAAAGGAATGGCTATGATTAAGACTGAAGTATTCCAGAATGTAATAGATCAGGCTATGGAGGGCCTTACGAAATGAGAAAACATTGGATCGACAATCTGCGCTGGGTGACAGTGCTCCTGGTGCTTCTCTACCACGTATTCTACTTTTATAATAATAAGGGTGTTTTCGGCGGTATAGGTGGATTTGGCGACGGCCCTCAGTATCAGGATGTTGTGATGTATATCCTGTATCCGTGGTTTATGCCGCTTCTGTTCCTTCTCGCCGGCATCAGCGCCCGCTATGCCCTTGCGAAGTATCCCGCCCGCGACTGGCTGCGCGCCCGCACTCGTAAACTGATAGTGCCCGGCACGATAGGCCTGTTCGTGTTCCAATGGACGACCGGTTATTTCAACACCGCAGTGGCTTCGCACGTGAACGGCGCACCAGTAATGCCCGAGGGAATTCCGGGATTCATTAATTATTTCGTGTGGTCGGTCAGCGGCATCGGCCCGCTCTGGTTCATCCAGACGCTGTGGGTGCTGTGCATCATTCTGCTTTTAGTCCGCGCCATTGATAGGAAGGACCGTTTCTGGAACTGGTGCGGCAAGGCGAACATAGTTTGGATCATCCTGCTCGGCGTTCTCTTCTGGGCGGGAGAGCAGACTATGGTCCGCGAGCCGCGTCCGGAGAGCCTGGACGGGCTGTACAATCTGTATAAGCCTTTGTTCTATCTGGTGCCGTTCCTGCTGGGATATTTCGTGTTCTCTCACGACGAAGTGCAGGAAAAACTCGGAAATGTCTGGCTTCCGCTGGTCATCTGCGCCGTGGCCGCAGGTGTTGCACTGATTGTTACCACCTTCGGCCAGGACAACACCTCTCCCCAATACCTCGGCAGCCCGCTGAACTGCCTCTACGGCTGGCTTGCCTGCCTCGCGATGATTGCCTGGTTCAAGGCGAAATTTGACAAAACCGGCAAGTTCGCGGGCTATATGGCGCGCTCGAGCTTCGGGCTCTACGTCGTTCACTATCTTGTCATCGCCAGCCTCGGCTATATGATGAAGCTATATACCCAGCTCCCGCCCGTAGCGATGTACGTGATCCTGACTATCGCTGTCTTCTCGCTCTCACCGCTCCTCTACGAGATCCTGCACCGAATCCCCTTTATCAGGTGGTGCGTGTTCGGGGAGAAAAAGAAGTAGACGTAGCGCCGGCAGATATGAAGATAAAACTCAAATGGCTGACTCTGCCCGTCCTGGCGCTTGTTGCCGCGCTCTTCGCTGCGTGCAACGAAAAGACGGTCGTGCCTGAGCCCGAGCCGGAACCTCTCCCGACATACAGCGTCCAGGAAGAGGATTTCGAGACCACACGCGACGGGCTGAAGGTCGGAGGAGTGCTCTTCACTCCCGAGGGTTTGGAGGGCAGAAAGCCGGCTATCATCTTATGCCACGGCCTGAGCGGCTCCTGGAAGGACTGCGAAATCTATGGCCGGGTCTCCGCAAGGATGGGACTCGTAGCCTGCTGTTTCGATTTCTGCGGCGGCCATAAGGGCGCGAGCAGGAGCGGGGGCAAGCTGGAGGATAATACCATTACCACGGAGGTGCGGGATGTTTCAGCAGTCTACGACGCACTGGCTGCCAGGCCGGACGTGGACCCCTCGAAAATTTTCCTTATGGGCGGCAGCCAGGGCGGATTGGTGGCAGCTCTTTATGCGGCGGAGAACCCCCGCGGGATAGCGGCCCTGGGCCTTCTGTTCCCCGCTTTCAACCTGCCGTCCCTCGTGCGTCTGGAAGTCCGTGCCACCTATGGCGGTCTCAACAATCTGCCCGATTACGTGGTTTACTCGGGCTTTACGATCTGGCGTGCGTACGCAGTGGACGCATACTACATTTATCCCTACGATGTGATCGGCGCCTATGAAGGCCCCGTCCTCATCCTGCACGGAGACAAGGACGAACTCGTGCCGCCTTACTACTCGGAAGAAGCCGTGGGAGTCTACTCCAACGCCAGTTTTATCCTGATGGAAGGACAGGGCCACGGCTTCGATGCCGGCGGCACGGACGAAGCTATTGAGCTATTTAAACTTTTCCTTTCTAAATATTTATAGTATATTTACCTGACTTAACAGTTTTTTGTTGGGAAATAACACATTATAATCATATGAGCACCTTATTTTTGAACAAGCGTTTCATCCCGTTTGCCGCGGCGCTCCTGGCTCTCGCGCTGGCTTGCCAGCCGGTCGAGGAGTACACGGTCAGCATCGCGGATGTAAACACGGAATTCAGCCTCTTCGAAGAAGGACTGACTGTTCCGATCGGCTCCACAAACAAGATCGTCCTCGGGACCCTGCTTAATTCCGCAGGGGAAAATGTCGACGATTTCCTCAAGACAGACGCCTCCGGCAGGCTTGTCCTCACCTACGAAGGGACTTCTTCCCTTTCCGAGCAGCTCGCCGATATGGACCTCGGCAACATAGCCCAGATCGACGGCGTCAACTTCGACCAGAAATTCTCCTATCACATTGGAGACATCAATCCGGACGACTTCTCGATTGATGCCCAGAAGATCGACGTCGACTTCACCTTCGCGGACGTGGACGACCTGGACATCCAGATCGACCCGGTTTCCTCGAATATGGACGCCCTTAACTTCAAGGCCGGCCTCGACAAGTACAAAGACGCCATCAGCGGAAACGATGATCTGAAGATCGGCGATAAAATCGGCCAGAAGAACATCTCGGAGGACATCGAGAAGAACTCCGACCTTGCCGCCGCAGCGGCGGTGGCCGAGGCCCTGGGCGGCTCCGACTACGAATTCGACGTGCCTGCGGACAAACTCCCGACCACAAACGTCAGCGAGCAGCAGATCCATATCGCCCTCTCCCCCATCGTCCTTCACGAAGACATCTCCGCGATCAAGAACATCAAGACCAAGACAGGCGCGAAGATGAGGGTGTCGCTGAGCATCACCAACTGCTTCCTTTCGAGCGGCGTCATCACACCGGATATTGACCTCAACCTTTCCGAGTTGTTCAACATCCAGGGCGGCAGCGTCATCGACCTCTCCGAACTTGCCCTCAGCAACACCAACAACTGGCAGGCAAGCAAAGACTACATTATCGACGGCCTCGCCACCACCGACTACGAAGGAGCGATCACCATCGACAACAACATAGTCTACGGCGGACAGGTTCTCTTCGACAGCCCGAAGTCCACTCCCGCCACCTATAGCAGCACGACCGGCAGTATGCACTTCGAGATGACGATCTCCTTCATCGATCTCGAAATTGAATCAGCCGACGTGGCCGTGGCCCCCGTCACCTTCAACCATCAGGACAACCTGAGCATCGGAAGCACCGAGTCCTTCGACCTGCCCGAGGAAGTGAAGACCGTCACGAAAGTGATTATGGACCAGACCAAGCCAATCTACCTCAAGATCACGCCTGCCAACCTGGATATCCTCCAGGCGGGCAAGAGCCTTCCCTACACCATAGTGCTCGACTTCCCTGCAGGTATGGACGTGAAGGGTACGACCGATGGCAAGCTCACCCTCAACGGCGACCTCGCACTCGGAGCGGTGAACGAGCCTATCATAATCGAATACCTCTACCCCACAGTCACCGGCAATAAAGTCCAGGTTATGGAAGAAATCGGCGTCACGGCAGACTTCCAGGCCAACAACCTGGTGATCTCCAGCGCCGACATCCCGTCGACCGAAGCCGGAGACATCTCCTTCG
This sequence comes from Bacteroidales bacterium, assembly GCA_017538685.1. The sequence continues at coordinate 5,137 of JAFYIK010000180.1, forward strand.
CAGTGTCCATCGAAGGCGAACCCGCCATCACGGACATCCTGATCGAGACCAACGACATCGAGAAAGATACTGAAAACGGCGACAACCTCGAATTCGCAGCCAACGGCCTGGACGGCATAGGTTCCTTCGTGGTGACCCCGAGCGGCACCCCCGCCCTCACCATCACCTGCAACCTCCCGGCTATCACCGGAATGAGCTTCGGCACCGGCCCTGAGGGCATCCTCATCACCCTGCCCGACATCCTCGAATTCGACGCATCCGGTCTGGATCCTTCGCTCGTCTTCGACGCCACGAAGAACACCCTGCTCATCCAGGGCGCTATCCCCGCATCGATCGTACTGCCTATCACCCATATGACAGTCAATCCCGTGGAGAAACCGGACGGAATGAAGGTGGTCACCTCATACTCCGTCACCGGAAAGGTCCTCGTGCCTTCTTCCGAAGTGCTGTTCACCGAGCTCCAGACAGTTTCCGGAGCGGTGTTCGGCATCACGGTGAACATCCCGGAGATCACGGCCGAGTCCATCTCGCTCGATGAAGCACTCAGCTTCGAGATCGACGAGAATTACGATATGAACTTCGACCTTGGAGAAAACAGTATGCTCAAGAGCATCAGCGAGGTCACCCTGGACAACGTATTCCTGTCGCTCAACACCTCGTTCACCGGTCTTCCCGACCTGGGCACAGGCAAGTACAACGTTGACCTCACACTCACCCTGCCGAGCTTCATCACTCCGAGCAGCATCCCCGTCAAGGGATACATAGTGGACGGCACACTCCCCTTCACTCCTGTGCAGATCCTGAAGCTTTCCAATGTGGAAATCCCCACGGACGGCAAGCTCGGCGGCCAGATCAGGGTCGCCGGTTCAGTGGCCGCTGAAGGAAACGACATCAACCTCGAGTCGCTCCAGTCCGACATCAACATCGACTTCACCGCCACCATCGCCAATGCATCCGGAAAGATCGGAATGTCCAAGGCGACCGGCATATTCTCATACAACGTGGAAGAGAAGACCTCGGTGGTTCTCGACAACCTCCCGGACTTCCTCAGGGACGACAGTCTCTCACCCGACCTGGACGATCCTCAGATCACCCTCTCCATCAAGTCCAACCTCGGCATCCCGATGAAGGGCGACCTCGACCTCATCCCTTACAACGCAGGCGAAGTCCAGGAAGAGAACAAGATCGTTCTGCACGACATCGCACTTCCTTATTCGGATGCAGCCAAGGACACCATCACCAAGGCATTCGTGATCTGCAAGTCCGCGACCACTGCGCCTCCGGGATACGAAGTCCTCGAAGCCGACGTCACGAAGCTCCTTACCAACATCCCCGACTCGCTGCAGATCAGCATCAAGGCGAATGTGGATGAGAGCAAGACTTCCATCATCGAGCCCACCGCCGATTACAAGCTGGACCTCAGCTATGGCATCATAGCTCCGCTTGCATTCGGCAAAGACTTCCACTTCTCCACCACCACCGACCTCGACCTTTCTGCTATCGCGGACTACACCTCCATCGGTGAGTTCGGCATCAAGGGCAAGGCCGTGAACACCTCCCCTCTCAACCTGAATGTGGAGATGATCCTCCTCGATCCCGAGGATGTGGTCATCCCTCAGAGCAAGCCCTGCACGATTGCAGTCCAAGGCAACGCCACCAGCGACATCGAGTTCTACCTGAGCCCGACCGACAAGACCAGGCAGATCGCCAAGGGCCAGCTGGTCATCACCCTGACCGCAATCGAGGGAGTCGCTCTCACTGAGGATTCATCACTGCAACTGACCGATCTCGCGGCAGTGCTTCCCGAAGGTATAACCTATTCAGTCCCTACAAAATGAAAAAGATCAATATAGCCATAGTACTTGTTGCCGCGCTCAGCCTTCTGTCGTTAACGAAGGCCTCGGCACAATCATTCAGGAGCGGATATTTCCTGGACAACTATGTCTACGGATACCGCATCAATCCCGCTCAGATCGGGCCCAGATCCTTCTTCGCCCTGGGACTCGGCAGCATCGACCTGCAGAACAACCTCAACATAGGTATGGGGTCGCTCCTCTTCCCCACCGAGAACGGAATGGTGACCGGCTTCAACAAAGCTGTCAGCGCGGACGACTTCCTCGGCGGAATCCCGAACGGAGTGCGTCTCTCGCTCGATGAGAACATCAACATCCTCAGCTTCGGAATAGCCAAGGAGAACCGTATGAGCACCTTTGAGATCAATTTCAGGACTATGGTAGGCCTCGCCCTGCCCCACGACCTGTTCGCGTTCCTGAAGCTCGGAGGCGACCAGCCCTACGACATCAGCGGCCTCGGTGCAAACGTCGGAGTGATCGCGGACGTGGCCTACGGTTTCGCGCACAAGGTGGGCGACAATCTCACCATCGGCGGCCGCCTGCACTTCCTCGCCGGAGTGGCAGACGCCAAACTCTACACCGCGAACAGCAACATCACGATGGGTTCCACAGCCGAACTGAACACCGAGATTCATCTCGAGACTTCCGGAATCGCATCCATCGGAATCGACTCGGAAGGCAATATCGACCCGAACTCCCTCGCCCTTACTGGTCCTTACGTAGGCGGCTACGGCGGCGGGCTTGACCTCGGAATCGAGTTCGAACCGTTCGACGGATTCACCCTGACGGCGTCAGTCACCGATTTCGGCATCCTCTTCAGGAACAACACCACCAACCTCGCCGCAAGCAGCAAGGTTACCTACAAAGGCGCCGACATCAACTACCAGGAAGACGGTTCGGTGAAAGCCGATTTCGACGCTGTCCTGGAAGAGCTGAGGCAGGCGATAGTGTTCCAGGAGGTGGCCGGAGAGGCACAGAGGATGGACATCCTGCCCTTCAACGCCCAGGCCGGACTCCGCTACAAACTGCCCTTCTTCAAGCCGCTCTCATTCGGCGTGCTCGGCACCTGGCACTACGACACCATCGCCCCTTGGTATGAGGCCCGCGGAGGCGTCACCCTCACGCCCTTCCGCCTGATCAGCATCAGCGCCAATGCCGGTTACGGCTCGCTCGGCGGCCCCGTCTGCGGCGGTGCGCTGGATCTCCATCTCGGACCTCTCAACATCCTCGCAGGTTTCGACACCTTCCTGGGTGATATGGGTCTGATCACGGACGTGCAGATACCTCCGTACAACGGAATTCCTATCCCGCTGCACGGCTTCAACCTGAACGCCCACGTCGGAGTAGGACTAACGTTCTAAAGCCTGGTGAGCGATATCGCTCCTGAAGAAAAGATTGCCGCAGCGTATTTTGCTGATCTCCCCGTAGACTTCAGATTGCGCTGCGGCAATTTTTTTACCGCGGCACACAACCATCAGCACACGCCCGCCGTTTGTGACCAGCTTACCGTCGCGAACGGCGGTGCCCATATGGTAGATGCGGGCATTCACTGCGTCCAGATTCTCGATGACGGCTCCCTTGTCGTAGTGCCCCGGGTAGCCCTTCGAGGCCAGGACGACGCCAAGAGTCACGTCGTCCGCCCACTGCGGATCAGCGACCGGACGGCCTGAAGCCACTCCCTCGAAGATATCGTAGATGTCGCTCTTCAGAAGGGGCAGCACCACCTCCGTCTCGGGGTCGCCGAAGCGGGCGTTGAATTCTATCACCTTTATCCCCTGCGGGGTTTTCATAAGTCCGCCGTAGAGCACGCCGGAAAGCGGAAGGCCCTCGGAGACCATAGCGGAGGCCGCCTTGCACATTATCTCCATATAGGCGAACTCCCTGTCCTCGGGGGTGATGAAGGGCAGCCCGGTGTAGGCGCCCATTCCCCCTGTATTCGGGCCTTTATCGCCGTCGAAGGCGCGCTTGTGGTCCTGCGAAAGGGGCATAGGATACACGCGGTCGCCATCCACGAAGCAGAGGAAGGAGAATTCGGGGCCGGTGAGGAAGTCTTCCACCACCACGCGTCCCTCGCCGAAAGTCTTGTCCAGCAGCATATCTGCCAGCGCCTTCTTCGCCTCCTCCAGGTTCTGGGCTATCACCACGCCCTTGCCTGCTGCCAGTCCGTCGTACTTCAGCACGGCCGGGAACGGGCGATCGGCCACATAGGCCAGCGCCTCCCCGTAATCGGAGAAGCTGCGGTAGGATGCGGTGGGGATGCCGTATTTGGCCATAAGTTTCTTTGCGAACTCCTTCGAGCTCTCGATCGAGGTGGCCGCCTTGGTGTGGCCGAAGATACGCAGCCCTGCTGCGCGGAATTCGTCCACAATGCCCGCGGCCAGCGCGGCCTCGGGACCGACTACTGTCAGATCCACATTGTGTTCGAGAGCGAAGGTCTTGAGCCCCTGCACGTCAGTGTCCTTTAGAGGCACGTTCTCCGCCTGCTCCCCTATTCCGGCGTTGCCGGGGGCGCAGTAAATCTTTCCGACCTGCGGGCTGCGGCTCAGAGCGTCCACTATCGCGTGCTCACGGCCTCCGCCTCCTATGACCAATACGGTTTTCATATTCTAATGTTTAAAATGGCGAACTCCTGTGAAGAGCATACAGATTCCAAGCTCATCCGCCTTCTTGATGGCGTCTTCGTCGCGGATGCTGCCGCCGGGCTGGACTATCACGCTCACTCCGTAGCCTGCAGCTAGGGCGACCGTGTCGTCGAAGGGCAGGAAGCCGTCGGATGCGAGCACAAGGCCCTCGGTGAAGCCGGCGTTCTTCGCCTCGTTAAGGGCTATTTCAGCGGAGCCCACGCGGTTGGTCTGGCCGGCACCAATGCCAATCGTATGGTTGTCTTTCACCACTGCGATGGCGTTGGATTTCACGTGCTTGACTATCTTCCAGCCGAAATTGGCCTCGGCCAGCTGGGCGTCTGTAGGTTTCACTTTCGTAACGCACATTTCAGCCGTGACGGTCTCCACCTGGGTGTCCAGCTGCTGGGCGAGCAGACCGCCGTTGACGCTGATAAACTGAGGAACGGGAGCATCGCTGCGGGTCATATCCACCTTCATCACGCGAAGGTTCTTCTTCGAGGACAGAATCTCCAGAGCCTCGGGGGTGTAGTCGGGAGCGATAACAATCTCCAGGAAGATGGGTTTCATTCCAGCGGCAACCTCGGCGGTGAGGGTACGGTTCACGCCCACGATACCGCCGTAGATGCTCACCTTGTCGGCCTCATAGGCAGCCTGCCAGGCTTCTTCGATGGTCTTTCCCACTGCGGCTCCGCAGGGGTTCATATGCTTGAGGGCCACACAGAAAGGTTCTTCGAAATCGCGAAGCACGTTCAGAGCCGCGTTGGCGTCCTGGATATTGTTGTACGACAGTTCCTTGCCCTGGATCTGCTCGGCGAATGCCAGCGAGAAAGGAGCGGGCTCGAGGGCAGCGTAGAACTTGGCGCACTGGTGGGGATTCTCGCCGTAGCGCAGTCCCTGCTTGAGGTCGTACTCGAGGAAGAGTTTTTCATTCAGGCCAGCCTGGGCGCGCATATAGGTGGCAATGCAGGCGTCATACTCCGCAGTGTGTGTGTAGGCCTTGGCCGAAAGTTTCAGACGGGTTTCGTCCGAGGTCCTGCCATTCGCGCGAAGTTCTGCCAGAATTGTATCATAATCTAAAGGATCGCAGACTATCGTCACGTCTTTCCAGTTCTTCGCGGCGCTGCGCACCATAGAAGGACCGCCTATATCGATGTTCTCGATAGCATCTTCCATCGTGACGCCTTCCTTGGCGATGGTCTGGCGGAACGGATACAGGTTCACGCACACCAGCTCTATTGTCTCGATTCCGTTCTCTTTGAGGGTCGCCATATGCTCAGGCACATCGCGGCGGGCAAGGATGCCGCCGTGGACCTTCGGATGCAGGGTTTTCACACGACCGTCGCAGATCTCCGGGAATCCGGTCACCTCGCTGATACCTATGGTCTTAACGCCCTCTTTTTCCAAAAGTTTCTGTGTCCCTCCGGTAGCGATTATTTCCCAACCGAGGTCCACAAGACCCTTCACAA
>JAFYIK010000181.1 GCA_017538685.1 Bacteroidales bacterium
CACAACATCTCCGATTTCTTGTCAATTACTTATTATGTTTAAGATCGTTTGTTGGACAGCGAGCTTGGACTTAGTGTTCGAAGCTCCCAAACTTGTCCGCGTGAAGGCGCACAAGCGCCATCTCAAAGACAAGATTGTGCATGTTCGTTCACATTACCGCCGCATACTAGTACGCAGGTAATCCCTGAGCGATAAGTTCCGGGAGGAACTTCTACCCGACCTGAGGCCCCGGAGGGAGAGCTGCGGCTCTCCCTTTTTTGTTCAAGGTGTGATTTTATGTGCGACACCTTGAACACTCAAATGCCATTCAGATGCCTTCTGTTCATGATTGCGCGTTCAAGGTGTGACGCACAAAAGCAGACCTTGAACAAAAAAGCCCGACACCGGATCGCGCTGCGCAGAACTCGAGTGAACGGCTCTGCTTGCGCGATTGTGGCTTTGGTTAGGTGTCCTTCATTGCAGATGTCTGGTAACGGGGCTCGGCATAACCAGGCCTCGCCCCTCGCAGTACCGGTCGCTCGCAGCAACTCGCTCCCTGTCGATTTTTGTGGAAGGTGTGCCAGTCAAATGCGGAAGGTGTGTTTTTAAGTGTGACACCTTCCGCAGTCAATGTGCGCCAGACTGTCCTCTGTGATGGTTCGCATGTGGAAGGTGTGCCGCGCAAAATCACACCTTCCGCAAACAGGTGGCACACCTTCCTCGCAGAAGGCAGATTTGGCAAAATAATTGTAACTTTGACCAGTAAATGAAAAAACTCATCCTCATACTCGCTACACTCCTCGCCTTTGCCCTCGAGACCGGGGCGCAGGTGATAATTATGAACGACAATATGTTCCAGGCGAGGATGAGCAGGATTAAGGCGGCGGTGGTGGACTCGCTGACAAACGAGCCCGTGAGTTTCGCGTCGGTGTATGTCATACCTTCGAAAGACACTACCATCACCAATTTCACTCTGACCGACGCGAAGGGTGAGGCGAGGCTGGACGACGTGCCATTCGGGAGCTATGTCTTCCACGTGGAGATGCTGGGCTACAAGCCATTCGTCAAAGAACGTTATTTCCGCGATGCAAGGACGGATATGGGCACGATCAAACTCCAGGTTGACGAGCAGTTCCTGGAAGCGGCGACAATATCCGACATCGGCAACCCTATCGTAGTAAAAAAGGATACGGTCGAATTCAACGCCTCATCCTTCCGAGTGGGTGCGAACGCGATGCTCAAGGACTTGCTGAAGCGTATGCCGGGAATGGAGATAACGGAGGACGGCAAGGTCAAGTTCAACGGCGAGGAGATCGACAAGCTCACCGTGGGCGGCCGGACGTTCTTCTTCGGCGATCAGAGTATGGCGCTGAACAATCTGCCGGCGGCAGTCGTGGACAAAATCCGCGTTATCGACCGCGAGAGCGAGCAGACTCGCGCTTCCGGCATCCAGGACGGCAACCGCGAAAAAGTGCTGGACGTGGCGCTGAAAAAGGAATACGAAAAAGGCTGGTTCGGCAACGTCGGTCTGAAGGGCGGCACGACCGTGGGCTCCCAAACCGACGACGAACTGCGCGACGACCGCGGTCTGCTCTACAGCGGCAATGCCCTGGTTTCGGCCTACGGCGAAAAGGACCAGGTGACCGTAATTGCGGACGCGCAGAACATAAATGAATCAAACGTCGCGGTAATCATAATCAACGAAGACGGCGAGCGCTCACGTTCGGACCGCGGGCTTTCAACCGCCGCCCAGATTGGCGTGAATGCAAACACTTCGCGCATCAAAGATGTGGAGACGACGGTCGGCGTAACATATAAACTCACGGACACCGATTCCGGAACGAGGTCGAACAGGACCACTTACCAGGACGACGGAAACCTGGCTTCCAGCTCGGAGGACGCCGGAAAATCCTATTCCGACGGCTTGTCCGCCAACCTTGAATTCAAGAAAGAAACGGGCAAGGTCTGGTTCCATATCCGTCCGGATTTCCGCTTCACCAGGTCGGATTCCCGGCAGGCGAGCTCGACCGAGACCCTGCGGGAAGGGGTTTTCGTGAACAGCTCGGACAACACCGCTCAGGCGCACACTGAGAACAAGACGGCCAATTTCAACGCGGACGTGACTTTCCGCGAGTTGGGAGGCAAAAGCAAGCGTTCCTTGCAAATGGGCGTTGGCACCTACTACACCGACAACGACGGGACAAGTTCCGAAACTACGGATCTGACCACCGCCGCCGGGAAGAAATCCCGTGCAATGACCTACGACTCCGACGGCTTGTCGTACGGCCTCAACGGTCGCATTCAGTACACCGAGCCGCTCAGTGAAAAGTTGACGCTGTCTTCAACTGCGGAATACAGCTGGTCCCGGCGCAATAATGCCAGGGATGCATTCGATGCCGCGGGCAGGAACGACTACTACTCGTCTATAAGCAACTCGAACTATCTGGATCAAAGATACGACCTGACGGCCCAATACCAGTACAACGAATACGGCTGGCTTACCCTGGGCGGCAGCGTCACCGGCAATCTCAACGAAACTTTCTCCAAGAGCTACGGCATCGAAGAGACGACCGGAAAAGATGAGTGGAACTGGTATCTTGCGCCGAACCTCCGTTTCCAGTACAATAAGGGCTACGACAGGATTATGATAAGGGCTTCCGGCTACACAATGCGGCCCGGAAACGCCAGGATGCTCCCCGTGTTGAATATCAGCAACCCGTCCCGTCTAAGCCTGGGCAACGTCTATCTTAAGCCCTATTCGACGACCTCTTTTAGCGGGTACTGGACCAGGAACGACAGGGAGAAGTTCCGCACCTTTATGGTCTATCTTTACGGCCAGTTGAACACCAACTCTATCAGCTCTGCGCTATGGTACGATGCGGACGGTATCTTGTATTCCATCCCGGTGAACTCGAAGAAGCCCGGTTTTACGGGCAGCCTGTCTGCCGACTACACCACACCGCTCGACGACAGCAAGATCTGGTCGCTGACCGTCGACGCTGCTTTTCAGTATTCGTCCTCCGTCAGTTATCAGGCGGGCACGACACTTCCCGGGCTGGACAAAGACACATTCGATTACTCTACCTTTATGTCGGGATTCTGGGGTAATTCCGCCGGCGACCGCTTCTACGGCGGACTGAGCGGGTTCAGCGAAAGCCGGACGCAATCGTTCACTCCCTCGGCGGAGGCCTACATAAAATACAACCGGGAGCGCTACTTCGTGATGGCGGGAGCCTGGACTGTGGGGCGCATATCCCGTTACTCGCTGGACCCGAGCGTGAATATGGCCATTCTAGACACTGGCCTGATGACCGAAGCGTCCTACACCACCCAGCACGAGTTCGAGATCAACAGCAGCCTGTCTTATGTGTTCTACCGCGGTTACGCTGAAGGCTACGGCCAGCCGGAGTGGAAATGGAGCGCTGAAATCTCCAAGAATGTCGGCGCTTTCAACCTTAGCCTCACACTTCACGACATCCTGAACCAGACGCGCAGCCTGACGCACACCGTCACGGCCAACTACGAAGAGGATTCCTATCGCCTCATTATGGGCCGCTATATCCTGTTCGGCGTGAAGTGGAACTTCGGTAAAATGAATGCCGCCCACAGCCAGAGGGCTCAGCGGGCGGCAAGGAATATGTTGTTCTAAACGCCTATCGCTCCTGCATAAACAATTCCGCTTTCAAGAATTCCACGCTCTTGGAGACGAACTCATAGCCCTGCGAACCGGGAGTCGCCACCTTCAGGTATTTTTCGTACCACTGGAGGGCCTGCTTGTAGTCCTTCTTCATCTCGTAGCAATAAGCAATGGTGGAAAGGGCCGATATGAACTTGGGGTTGTAGCGATAGGCTTCTTGGTAGTGCTCGATGGCTTTGTCCCACGAGTCTTGCCGACGGTAGTATCCGAGGCCATATTGCTGCTGGATGCGCGAGAGTTGGGCCGGATCCGGCTGCAACATCTCCCAAGCTTTGTCCAGCCAGGGCTTGATCTCAGTTTCGAACGGACGATAGGATTCAGATTTATATTCCATCTTCACCGCAGCGATTGAGTACGCCAGATTCGCGTCGCTCGAGTCAATCTGCCAGGCTTTGAGGAGTTCCTGCTCCGCCCTGTAGGTCACCTGGGTATGCCAATATGTCTGCCCCAGATAATAATGAATCGCATAGGAATCGTTGCCAATGTCCTCCTGGCGCTGGAACACATCTTCGGCGCGCTCGTAATCTCCCTTTCGGTAGAGCGCCAGCCCCTTGAGCGGCGCGATGGTGGTATTCTCCGGATCCTCGGCGAGGAAGGGCCCGCAGATCCCGATCGCTCCGTCATAGTCCTTGCTGTCTATGAGTATCCCCATTGCCTTGGACAGGACCGACTCGTTCATAGGCTTCAGTTCCAGGTGTTTCCGATAATAAGTTAGCGCAGAGTCCGGCTGATCCATCTGCTTGAACGCATCGCCTATGTAACTCACAACTGCCGGTATAGTGTCTAACTGCAGCGCCGCCTTGCCTGCCTGAATGCTCTGCGGGTATGCCTTCAGTCTGTAATAGGCCTGCATCAGCCTTACCTTATAGAGAATGTTGCCCGGCGCGAGAGTCGAGAGCAGGAAATACGTCCCCGCTGCATCCTCATACGCCCCGCTTTGCAGATGGCAGTCCGCCAATTCGGCAAGGATCTGCTCATCCATTATCCCTGGCTGAACCTCGGCAGAAAGAATCTCTATCGCCTCGTCCGTGCGGAATATGCTTTTCAGGTACCGTGCCCTGGTGAGCACGGAATCCCGCTGAGCCGTTTGCTGAGTTGCCACCTGCGCCGTTTGCGCCCGCGTGTTCAGCGCGCAGGCGAAAAGTGCCGCGAGTATGAGGAGGAGTTGCTTCATTTGCTGGTCAAAGATATGCTTTTCTTGGTTTTTCGCCAAAAAGCCGCAGGAGCACCCCAGACAGAACTCCTTCTCGTGATCCTGTCTGGCAGATTTAGCGTAAGGTAGTCTCTGATACTATGAAGATGTGTCTAAAAATAGAGTGTTTCATTTTTCATATCCACCAGATAGTCAGATTATTGCTAAACGCGCTCTTTATCCAGGATTAGAAGACGCAGGAATGATTGCGACTTAACGAAGCTGGAACTGAATCGGCATGGTGTACAGTACACGGATCGGGCTATCCCCTTGTTTGCCTGGCATCCATTGGGGCGAAGATGCAACCACACGGACAGCTTCATCGTCCAATATTGGGTGAGCCCCGACCAGGACCTTGACATTCGTTACCTGACCATCCGCTTCCACAATAAACTGAACCATTACTTGGCCCTGAATTCCTTTCGCTTTGGCGCATTCAGGATAAATCAGTTGACTGTTTACCCATTTCGAGAACTCGTTCAGATTACCGCCGTTGAACGAAGGCTTTTGCTCAACGAGCTGTAATGGAATAGCTTCCTCATCATTGCCCTCTATGCCGGGGTCGTTCAAAGAGTGCAACACCACAGCCTCAGCTTCTGGAAAGTAGTAGACATCATATTCGCCTTTCGGCAGACAGGTGTAAGCGGGTCTTTCCCCGGTCAGCGTTCTAGTCAATGGAATATAACTATCAGGCTTATATGCTCCGCAGAACCAGCTGATGCGGTCTTGCCCTGAAGCCTGGACAGCAAACGATTCCCCACTACCTAAAGCAAGCCCGCGATACAGATAACACCCGCCCTGTTTTTCAAACAAGCCAATCTCATACAATTTGCCGTCAGCGCTAACTTTTTCTATTTGCAGGTCCTCGGAAAATGGCTTTCCCTTGTAAAACTTTATCCCGTCTATGGACAAACCGGCATCTCCCTTCGACACCGTGAGCATAACCCTCTGCCCGAGTGCGACATTAATCATTTCCGCTTGATTCAGCTTTAGGGAGCCGGAGAAATCGCACAGTTCCAGGCTGGTACTGTCAATGGAGGACAACGTGGTCATAATTCTTACCACACGTCCGTTCTCCAGAGAAGGCAGGCTGCTGACAGCCTTTATATTCACGGCGGGCTGCGGCAACACATCAGCGAGCAGGACAAGTGCCTTGGGGATGTCTTCATCCGGGAAAACATTCAGCAGATAACCGTTGATCCTCATAAACACAGATTCGTTTACGGACATTTTCTCTGCAAGTTCTTGTCCATAGACTACCTCTGCCCTGACAAATCTTCTATTATTCATCTGGTCAGGCATATAGATATAGGAATGAGGACCTCTGACGATGAACAAGCCTTCCGTGGTCACCGGAATAGCAACTCCATAGGCGCTATAATCAGCTATCAAACTTATTTCCGTGTACTCAACGGCGGGAAGGCCCTGACCCGAAGCGATGAGTGTAATTCCTAAACAATTAATGATCGGAAAACCCCACTGATTCGAATCCACTGTTCCCTCAAGAGATATGTGATCTCCACGCTTCAGATTTGGCATAGACGTCTTCGCAAACACGGCGATGTCTCCGTCAGATACCACCAGCAAGTCGCCTGCATTTGCAAGAACCGAAGCACTTTTCACCGACACGTTGCTCCCTTTCTGTTCCACCAGTGCTTCCCTGAACGAATTACACTTCTTGTCCCTAGCGCCCGCATCAGGGCATATAGCCGCCATCAACAGGGCCGCAAGCAATAAATACCTTTTCATAAAAGCCAGATTTCTCCTATAAAGATAGTTAAAATAACGAAGAAACTACCCGGTTCCGCTTACGCCCTTATCTCCATCATAGAAACCTTTCTTTATCGGCTTTTTTTACTACTTTTGCTATATCTATCAGATTAATAATGAGGGCTTAATGACACTAGATACCATCCGTGGTATTATGTCCCAATACGGGCATTATGATTTGGTGTCGCAAGACTATCATCGTTTTAGGGCGGACAAGTTGGAAAACAGGAATCATAAAGCTAGTAGTACAAAGTCACCGCGGTCAAACTAACCTTGCATTTTTGTTCAAGGTGTGCTTTTGAGCGGCACACCTTGCTCGGGCAATCGCGGTCTGAATGCCCTCTGGAGCCATTTGAGCGTTCAAGGTGTCGCACATAAAATCACACCTTGAACAACACGGCTCTCCCTCCGGGGCCTTACGCAGGGAAAATAAAGTTACCCCAGCAGACTAACCAAATATTTGCACTTGTCCGGATTTCCCAGAGTTTTGGTGAGATCGCAGGAGAGCTTGACGCAGTCGTGCCATTCGCGCTTTTCGGTGATGCGGCCCTTGGTGAGCTTCACGACTATGTTCATAGGCGAGCAACCGGTGACGTCGCAGGTCAGGAAGGTGCCCACACCGTAGGAGTCCATCACACGGCCGGCGCAGTACTGGTGGATCTCCAAAGCGCGTTCGATGTTCAAGCCGTTCGAGAACACGACCTGCTTGGTGGCAGGGTCGATGCCGAGCTCGCGGTACTTCGCGATTATCTTCTCGGTCTGCTCTTCTTCGTTGCCGCTGTCCACGCGGAGTCCGCGGTACATAAGGGCCATACGTTTCGAGAGGTTGCTGAAGAAGACTTTGTCGCCGAAGCAGTCATATAGGAATATGCCGTTGTCGCCGTCGAACACGTCGCTGAACTTCTTCATCACGGCGTAATTGCACTCGAACACTCCGCTGACGTTCTCCTCGAAGGAGATGAGCTGGTGCGACATAGTGCCGAGAGGCAGGCAGCCGTACTTCATAGCGAGCCAGACGTTGCTCGTGCCGGTGAACTTGCCGGGCCAGGACTTGCTGTCGTAGACTTCCTTCATCACGCGGATGACCATCTCCTGGTGGTCGAAACTCAGGCGGCGGCGAGTGCCCATATCACCGAGAATGAGCCCGCCGGCGAAAATTTGCGAAGCCTTCTCGCGGGCGCGCGCCTCCTCAAGGGCGGCGTCGTAGCGCTCGATGTCCCCGCGCAGGATATGCATAAGCTCGCTGATGCACGAAAGCAGGGGCATCTCCCACATAATGGCGGAGAACCACTTTCCGCGGACCAGAATCGAAAGATGTCCTTCTAAATCCTGCGAGATGGATACCTCGGACGGATTGAAACGATAACCGCGAAGGAACGTGAAATACCACAAAGGCAGATACACACAATGCGAAACCATATAGGCGATCTCCTCGTCAGTGATCACCACATCCTTCATATAATCGACCTGCTCCTGCAGAAGCTCGGCGAAGCCCGCGGGATAAACGGTCTTGTTCCTGTCGATAAAGGAATATTCCACCTCCGCGCGCGGGTACGTTTTCAGCACGTAGTACTGGCAGGTGAAGGTGTACAGGTCGTTGTCCGTGAAATGGGAAATCAGCGGTTTCATAGGCCGAAGGCTTTCTTGACAGCATCCACCATATCGAGTTTCTCCCAGCCGAAGAACTGGATGCCGTCCTTCACGTAGGGTTTGCGGCCCATATGGCCATAAGCGGCCGTGGGCAGGTAAATCGGATTCTTGAGCCCGAAGCGCCCCACGATGGCGGCCGGCCGCAGATCGAAGAGCTCGCCTATCTTCGAAGCGATGTAAGCGTCCGTGGCCTCGCCGCGAGCATCCGAGATGCCGGCGCAATCCGAGGGATGCACGTGTGCGCTGCCGTACGAATCCACGAAGATGCTCACGGGCTCGGCCACGCCGATCGCGTAGGCCAGCTGCACGAGTATCTCGTCCGCCACGCCGGCGGCCACGAGGTTCTTCGCGATATGGCGGGCGGCATAGGCTGCCGAACGGTCCACCTTGCTGGGATCCTTCCCGGAGAACGCCCCGCCGCCGTGCGCC
>JAFYIK010000182.1 GCA_017538685.1 Bacteroidales bacterium
AAAAGAAAATGAGTTGTGACCTCACGGCAACAACTCATACTAACCACATAATTAATAACACTAAAACTAATAACCAATAGGTTGACGGCTGAGAACCAGCTCTTACTCAACCCGAATACAAAGGTACGACTTATTTTTTAATTTCAAAATATTTTTAATAATTTTTTTAAAATTTTTTGACCGATTGATTTTCAGGGCCATAGGAAGACGTTCTGAGGGCCTTTTCGACGGAAAAAGCCCTCAGAACTCGCCGGAAGCCAATAGATTATTGCTTGTTGTAGACTATCTCTTCGATACCGAAGATGTCGCTGTGCGCGGTGCCATTCTCGTCGATCTCGAACTTGAAGCTTGAGAGTTCTTCGATGTAGCTTGCATAATCCGGGTTGTCGTTCATCAGGTACCAATCGAAGCCTTCTTCGAGCTTGAGGGTGTCCTGATTGAGGTTTCCGGCCCACCAGGACCAGCTTGCCATAGAGCCGTCTTCGTTGTAAGTAACATCGCTGTAAGCCTGATAGACGTCGGTGATGGTGTAGTTGACGCGACCGTCAGCAAGGGTGTAGGTACCCAGATAATGCTGACCCCAGGCTATGATGTAGAGATCAAGAGCGCTGCCCTTGAAAATGAGGACGAACGCGTAATCATCTGGCTGCTCAGCGAAGCGGGGAGCGTTCCAGCGTCCCTCGATGGAGACCTTTCCCGTAGGTTCGGTGTTGTCGTTGTTCTCGTCGTTATTGCAGGCGACGAAAGTCATAATGGCGATCATCGCCAAAACAAATAGCTTTTTCATATTGATTAAATGGTGTTGTTGTTCACGCTAGTCCTGCAAACATAAGCAAAATAATGATAATTATACTCAATTCTGGTCGAGTTTCTTCTTCCCTCTGGCGGATTTGACTGCGACATACACCCCGAGAGCGAGGAAGCAGACCAGGATACTAATCATTTCAGGGATGTGCTGGAGCGGGCTTACCCAGAATTCAGTGAGGAGCTTATTGCGGGCGAAGACCTCGACGAAAGTCCAGAAGACAACGACCGTGGAGACCGCCATTCGGATATTCGCACCCCAAGCGCCAAGCTTGAGTTCGTATTTGAACATAAAGAACGCGCCTATGAGGCAGCCGATTGCGATTGCAATCGTCACCGGGTGGCTCTCGCCCAGGAAGACGGGGTCATAGACGAACATAAGCAGCAGATAGCAGGTCCACATCATCACGTTCAGTTCCTCGAAGGTAGTGATAGAGGTGTGACGGCTGAAGTGGCTGGGGACTATCTCGTCGCGCTTATTGCCGAAGAACACCTTCTGAAGCCAATTCAGGGCGTGGCAGCCGGTCTTGCTTCCGAAGATGTAAAGGACCATAAACATTACCCAGAAACCGAATGATGCGGGCATTATCAGGTACTCCGGCCGCGAGCCGCGCATCGCTTTCAGCTCCGCCGCGGGGATGTCGTTGACGTTGACTCCGTTGATCAGCATTTCGTGGTTCACGCCTATGCCGTTGATGTACTCCGTAGTGGTCTGGACTATTCCGGAGCCGGTAAGGTCGTAATGTACGCCGAAGCGGGCTGCGAAATAGCCGAACATAAACTCGACCCACCCCGTCCAGAACAGCAGGCCGCCGAAGAGGCCGAACAACGTCTGCTTGGTGTCCCCTTTCACAAACACGCCCCATACGGCGATTGCAAGGCCCACTGCGCCCATAATGAAGGCGCTCACGTTCACTGCGTGGTGCGACATCGTGTCCTCCATAACACGCATCAGCGCGTGCCCCAGAGGCATAGTAAACAAAACCAGGAAGAATGATGCAATGGTTTTTCCCCAATAGAGTTTCGGTGTATTCATATGTGTCAGGTGTTTCTTATGCAAAGTTAGCAGGATTATTCGTATATTGCTGAAGATATGGAAACGGATAGGATTATGTTGCGTCCGTGGCTGGAGAGCGATGCTGCCGCGCTGTTCAATTACGCCTCCGATCCGGAGGTGGGGCCGCGTGCCGGCTGGCCGCCGCACAAGAGCGTGGAGGAGAGCCTGGAGGTTATCCGCACAGTCTTCAACGATGCAACCTGCACCTGGGCGATCGTCCTTAAAGAGACCGGAGAGCCCATAGGCGCTATGGGCTATGGCCCTTCGTGCCAATGCAACCTGCCCGCGCGGGAAGGCGAACCGCTTATCGGTTACTGGGTTGGCAGACCCTACTGGAACAAAGGCATCTGCACGGAGGCCCTGCGGCTTATGATCGACCACATCCGCCAGACGACGAACATCAAATCGCTCATAAGCGGCCACTTCATCGACAACCCCGCTTCCGGCCGAGTTATGGAGAAGTGCGGCTTCGTTCCCACCGGCGAGACCGTCATTGACCCCGACCAGGGCCGGGACACACCAATTAGAGTATTAAGATTGACTTTATAATGAAACACTTCGCTTGGTCAAATAAACCGGCGGCTACCGGCCGGGAAATCGTTCGGGAAGGTATTCTGCCTATAGCCGGCATTCTGGGCATTACTGCCGTTTTGGTAGGATTGTTTGCCCTTTGCATTCATTTCGGCGCAGAGATGAATCCGGTCGTGCCTATTCATATGGACGACGGCGAGACGGTGGACCCTAACCCGCTCCGAATGGTGTTTATGCTCCTGGGCTTTGTGCTCTCGTTCGTCTTTGCGTTCTTCGCGGACCGTAAGGGAAAAGTGGGTCAGGTACTCCCCTCCTTCTTTATCGGCTACACCGGAGGCACCCTTCTCTGGCAGTCCGTCGGGGAGTGCGCCTGGCATTTCAGCATAGTGGGAGAAGATTACCTGATGTGCTTCCCGCATATAGAAGGCGCGTCGGCCATCTTTATGGTGATTATCACGATCATCCTGCTGATATATTGTTTTAAAAGAGAGGCATTCAGCTGGGGCATTTGGGTGTTTGTTCTGTCGTTCGTGGGCAACTGGTTCGGCCATTTCGTCCTGATCGGCACCTATCCCCTGGTACATTCGCTCCTGGAGGAAGAACTCTGGTTCAAGGGAGCCGGCGCCATTCTTGGCTCACTGACCTGTGTCGCCGCTCTGCTGACGGACATCTTCGCGGCAAAAGACACCAAGGCACGCCTCTGCTGCTGCCTTCTTTTCTACTTCGGAATAGGCATCATCGTCACCGGCGTCACCGGCATATAATCGATTATGTTAGGAAACTTTTCATACCACAATCCCACCAAGCTCTATTTTGGTGATGAATCCTTGAATTATCTCAAGGACGAATTGAATAACTACGGCCCAGTAGTTTTGCTGAACTACGGCAGCGGCAGTGTTAAACGTAATGGCATCTATGACCAGGTAGTGGCCATCCTTCGCGAAGCCGGCAAAATCATTGTCGAGAATCCTGGAGTGATGTCGAATCCCACTTTGGAGAAACTGCGTGAAGGCATCAGGATAGCCCGCAACAACAATGTTGACCTGATTCTCGCCCTTGGCGGCGGCAGCGTCTGCGACTACTCGAAGGCTGTGGCTGCATCCGTCTTTTATGACGGCGACTTTTGGGATCAGTTTTGGCTAAAGGGACAGAATCCTCCTAAAGGCCAGAAGATTCTGCCCGTAGGTTGTGTTCTGACGATGGCTGGCACCGGTTCGGAGATGAACGCCGGCACTGTGATTACTGATGCTGAACACACCTTCAAGGTGGGTCACGTTTTCGATGACCGTCTGATGCCGAAATTCTCCATCCTGAACCCGAAGTTCACAATGACCGTACCCCTCGACCAAATGAAGGCCGGCATCTACGACATTATTAACCACATCATGGAGCAGTACTTCTCTGACTTCGACGACAACACCAGCGACTATCTGGCTGAAGGTCTGATGCGCAGCCTCATAGTGGCCTCACGCACGGCCGTGAAGAATCCTCAGGACTATGAAGCCCGCTCGAACATAATGTGGACGGCGACCTGGGCACTCAACACCCTAATCGGTCTAGGCAAAACGGAGGATTGGATGGT
>JAFYIK010000183.1 GCA_017538685.1 Bacteroidales bacterium
CCCGAAGATGATCTTCGCGCCTATTCCTTCGTTCACCTTGTCTATGGGCTCGCTCGTGCCGCTGAAGGTGGAGGATCTGATCGTGGCGGAGAAGTCCGTGAACGTGACGAATCTTATTAACGGTTCGACCCGTCTGCAGCCGGTGGTGATGGAAATCGGGCAGTGCGCCGGCATTATTGCAGCTCTCGCTGTCCAGCGTGGCTACGCGGTGCGGTCGGTGGATGTGCGTTCGGTCCAGCGAGAGCTGCTCGCCGCCGGCGCCTACCTCCAGCCGTGGCTCGATCTGAAACCCGGCGAATCCGGCTTTGAGGCGATTCAGCGCATCGGCTGCACGGGAATTCTTCGCGGTGTCGGCCAGAATGTCGGTTGGGCCAACGAATCCTGGTTCCGCGCAGCGGATCTCTTGAAATGGAATGAACTCGATCTTGGAGACTATTTCGGAGCTTGCGTGGTGGACGACGACGAGCCGGTTCTTGCCGGCGACTTTTACTCCCTCCTTCGCGACCTCGGCGCTTCCGACATCCCGGACCCTCTGATCCCCACCTCCTTAATCACCCGCCTCGAGGCCGCCATCCTGATCGATCAATACCTCGATCCCTTCTCCCGCCCCGTCGACTTTCAGGGAAATCTTCGCTGATCCCGCTAATCAGCAGGGTTACTTTTTCATATGCTTTTTGATGTGTGGGAGGAGCCATTCGGCGTAGCGCATCATACCGAGATCCGTGAAGTGAGTGCTCTCCACGAAGGCCTCGTTGTCGTGTCCGACCATATCGTCTGACTTGACGTACCAGATGTTCTTCTCGCCCTGTTTCTTAAGCTTCTTGAACAGAGCGCGCTGGGCGGCGTTCTTCTTGTCGACTTCGTTTCTTATGAAACTGTCCCACTCATAATGGGCGAAATGAGGGTCTTCAAGGAACAGAATCGGCACGTCTGGGTGCGCATCACGCACTATCCTGTAGAATTTCTCACCTTCCTCTCCGGCTATCAGATAATCCCAGGCGTTGGGGACATAATCGAACACTATGATGGCCGGGTCTTTCACCTGACCTATAAGTTCTGCAATTTCATAGTCCAGAAGTGCGTTCCCGCTGAAGCCGAGATTGATCACCTCGCGGTTCAGCCTGCGTGAGATGATGCTGGTATGGCACATCCCAGGACGGTTGGCGCAACCGCCCTGCAGAATGCTTGTGCCGTACATCACGATGGGCCTCTCAGTCTTCGGTAAATTGACTGAAGGCTGCTCGACGGTGGCGGTGCTGTCCACGCCTATCTCCAGCGACGTAATTCCGTCATACAGCGGCAGATAGAGCATATACTCGCGCCATTCGGGAGTCATATTGCCGATTATCTTATCGGTAGTGGTCTTGTCGTTGATGCTCGGCTTGCCGGCCGCCATAAAACGCCATTCGTTCTTCGCGGTCAGGGTGTATAAATCCACGCCGCGGGTGCCCACGAGCGTCTGATGGTTCATATGGTTGCCGAACTTCGCGGTCCAGCGGCACCAGATCTCGGTGCTGTTCGAGCGGAAGCGGATATATAGACCGGCGCTGTTGCGGCCGAGGTACCAGACCGCGTCGCGAGAGCGGCCTTCGAATTCGGCGGGCAGACGCTCATAGCGTTCTTTAGTGTCCTGGCGGGCCTTGCCGAACAGGGGCAGGTCGTCCGCATTGTAGAAAACCTGGGCCGAAGCCGTGGCGGCGAACGCAAGCAGCGCGGCCGCGACTATAATATGCTTATTCATTAAACCAGACCGGGAGATCCCATCCCGTGAGGGTCGAAATATACGGAGCGACCACGCTCGCTATCTTGCGATGGCCATTGTAATTCGGGTGCCACGATGCGCCAAGGTCTTCATCGTCCATACGATAGCAGCCCGGGAGAATCGACGCGAAATGAACGCCATCGATTCCGCAGCGTTTAACCGCTTCCTGCACATAGTCGTCCATCAGTTCGTCGCACGGGGAGGCGAGACAGAGGATGGGCACGGACGGGCCGTGGAACTCGCGCACTTTCTTCAGCAGTTTTTTGTAGTTCTCGCACCAGGGGCCGGGATTAGGCTGCTTGCCGGTGGAGAAATCGTTGGTGCCGAGGTAAATGACGACAATATCCGGCTTGTAGGTAGGCTCCCAAGCGTCTTCCTTGAACTGGTCGAAGGTCTGGGCGTAGAGCTTAACCATATTCTCGTGCTCGTTGTAGTCGCCGTAGTTGCGGATGATGCCGCGGCCGCTATGGCTGATGTGCACAGCTTCGGCTCCGTACATACGGGCAAGGATGTCCGCATAAGTGCGGGCGGGATTTTCCTCCTCCGGGCGGAACGGGTCCGAACGGCGCAAGGCTTCGGTTCCATAGCCGCAGGTGTATGAGTCACCGATGAACTCGATCAGTCGGGACTTCGGAGCAGGGGCATCAAGGAAGTTGCCGTCCGTGGTGAACTCCCTCACCGTCACCGTTCCCTGCTCACCCTCCGTGCGTTTTTGCAGGATAACGGTGTGCTCGCCGGCCTTCTTGGCGTTGAAGACGGTCACCAGCGCATCACCTTCCACCTTGAGTATTTTATCTTCGATGGCTTTCTGCTCACCGTCCAGCCAGAGGTTGAAGAAATCCTTTTTGGTGGACGAGCAGGCGATCACCAATGTTTTACCTTTGAATTTAAGCTTGATGGTGGTGGCGCTCCAGTCGAAACTCACAGAGCCGTCGTCCGCGACTTCCGTGCGTCCGATATAAGTCACTTTGCTGTCAGATCCTTTGATTGTCTCCGCCGAGCAGAGAATGCAGGCGAACAATGCCGCCACGATTAATGTGGTTCGTTTCATAGACACAAATGTACCAAAAATCCAAAATATGTTCAAGGTCCGTTTTCTTCTGCGTGACCTTGAACGCCTCTGTGCCGA
>JAFYIK010000184.1 GCA_017538685.1 Bacteroidales bacterium
CCCTCCGTTATGTGGAGACAAGGACGTACTACGACAAGCGCAAGAAGACCGGATATGCCCTCGCGTTCCTGTCCAAGGACGACCTGCGGGACATCTACAAAGCCCGCGCGAACAAGGTCAGCAGTATGCTCAAGGTGGCCGCGAACGCGGAGGAGGAGCGGAAGTTCGACGTAGCGCTCAAGTATAACTACTGGGCGCTGCTTCTGAACAGCACCCTCCCTGCCGCAGACCAGCCCGAGTATGGCGGCGAGCCCGCTCAGTGGCACGCTCGCACCTGCATAGAGCGCAGTCTGGGGGGCATCACCTTCAAGTACACCGGCCGTTCGCCTGAGGACAATCTGCTCGGACTGCTGGACATCACCTACGAAGGCGAACCGGTCACGACCCTGGATTACACGGTCAACGACGGTCTCGGCGAAAGCGCGGTGCTTCAGGCCCGCGACGGTGTGGGTGTGATCGAGTTCCGCGCGAATATGGACGTCCGCAGTGTGGACATCCGTGTGGAGTACACCTACGAAGACGAATCCATCTCCGATCCGGAGATGAAGCTCGCGCTCGGGGAGGTCGGCCGTATCCGCTTCGCGGACGCTTATAAAACGGGCGTGCCGGTCAGCAACGCCATCCCGAAGACCAACCGCCAGAAGAAGAAAGCCCAGGCGGAGATCGATGCGAGCGCCGCTTCCGGTCTGGCGCGCGAAGTGAACAGCGGTTTTGCGCACACGCGCTTTTCCGCCGTCCGCGACAGCGCCTACTACATCCGCACCATCAACCGTGTGCTGGATGGCCTGATCGCAAAGGACTACGAATCCTGCCGTGATCTCTTTTCGGCCGAAGGATACGACGTGTACACCCGCCTTCTCAACTACGGCAACGCCAGGGTGGTGAAGCGCGGCCCCGTGAAGCTCCTGAACTTCGACGGAAACGTCTACTGCAGGAGCATCCCGATGATCTTCTCTTTCGGAAACAACTACAAAACGTTTATGGAGAACGTGGTGTTCTCATTCGATCAGGACGGTCTCATCAGCGACGTCACCTTCGGTCTCGAATCGGAGTCCCTGCAGGACATCCTGAGCAAGACGAAGTGGGAGGACGACGCGAAGATGGTGCTCATCAACTTCCTCGAAGGCTATAAAACCGCCTTCGCGCTGATGAACATAGACCACATCTCCTCGATCTTCTCCGACGACGCCCTCATCATCACCGGCAAGAGGGTGGTGAAGACCGTCGTGGAGGGAGGCATCCAGCTGCAGGGCGAGGCTTTCGAGTACAACCGCCAGACCAAGGCCCAGTACATCCGCAACCTCGAACGCAGCTTCAGGAGCAAGGAGTACATCAACCTCAAGTTCTCCAACGTAAGCGTTCTGAAGACCACCAGAGGCACCAACACGAACCTCTACGGCATTCAGGTCAAACAAGACTACTTCTCCTCCAACTACGGTGACTCCGGTTACCTCTATCTGTTGGTGGACATCTCCGACCAGACCCGCCCCCTCATCCACGTGAGGACCTGGCAGCCTGAGCCGGATCCTGAATTCGGAATTTACGGTATCAACA
Organism: Bacteroidales bacterium; assembly: GCA_017538685.1. The sequence continues at coordinate 1,555 of JAFYIK010000184.1, forward strand.
ACCTATGAAAAGATTCCTCATTGCTCTGCAGGCATTGCTGATTCCACTGATGCTGTCTGCGCAGATCAATATGTCGGTCAGCGGACGCGCCGAGCTCGATCCTCAGGACAACGACGCTCGTTCGTACTATGCCCTTAAGGACGCCAACGACCTGGACTGCGCGATAATCAAGGTCAGCCTGAACAATCCCGTGAACGGCACCCTGGTCCTCCAGACCAAGGGCGGCGCGGCCACGGTGAAAACCGAAAAGCAGGTCAATGGGGAATGGTGGTTCTGGGTATCACCCGTTGTTACCAACATTATGTTCTCCTGCGAGGGATACACCTCCACCAGATATCTGGGCGTAACCCTCAAGGGAAAATCGGTCTACCGTCTGAAGCTCACGGTGGACGCCGCGGTCGCGACCGTCACCACCTTCACCCTCGGTGAGAGCGTGATGAAGCTGAACGTCACCCCTCCGGACGCCACAGTCTTCTACGGCAAGACCAAAGACTGCGATATGGGCAGCCGGGTGCTGACGGACGGCCTGTTTGAGGCGTTCCTGGATAAGGGAACGTACTACTACCGTGTGGAAAGCCGTTTCTACGAGCAGGCCACAGGCAAATACGAGGTCTCGGACGACTCCCCGGAGTTGTCCGTCTCGCTCAAACCGGCCTTCAGTTACCTCAGCCTGGATACTAACCCCCAGGGGGCGGAGGTCTATGTGAACGGCCGTCTGATCGGCACCACCCCGCTCGCGCAGTCGGACAAGATCCGCAAGGGCGCGGACGTGAGGATAGAATTTCGCAAGGAAGATTATTACATCGAGCCCCTGACGGTGGATATAGTGGGCGACGGAAAGGTGCAGGTCGTGCCCACGGTGAACCTTCGGCCGCAGTTCGGATGGGTCACCTGCGTGTGCGACGACCCCGAAGCCGAGCTCACTGTAAGGGACGCCACTAAAGTGATCGCCAGCGGCCGCAGCGGTATGCGCGTGAAGCTGAACAGCGGCGGTACGTCCTACAAGCTCGAATCGTCCAGGCCCTCGCACGTCTCGCAGGCCCAGGGAATCAAAGGCAGCACGATCGAAGGCAAGGACGTGAAGATAGTGGTGGACAAGCCCGTTCCCATCTACGGCGGACTGCAGATCACCAGCACCCCCTCCAGGGCGAAGGTCTTCATCGACGGAGTCGAGGCAGGAACGACCGCGTTCAGCCAAAGGATTCTGATCGGCCGTCACACCGTGGAGTTGAGGCTGGACGGTTATCATCTGGATCCGTTCACAGTGGACATCAAGGAAGGCCGCACCGAGCAGCTCTCGAAAGCCCTTGTCAGGGGCCCGAGGGAAGTTCTGGTTTATCTTGCAACCGAGTCGGGAAGCCATATCATCCTCGATGGCCAGAAACTCTCCGGCAATTACCTCTCAAGGACACTGGAGGTCGGAAAGACCTATGTCCTGGAGGCTGAACCGGACAACACCAGCCTCGCGCACAGGAAGAGCCGTATTACCTACACCCCCACCATCGAGGATCCGCAGTACGTGACCGTGCCCGGTCCGTACGTCCTGTCCGGAACCCTGAAGGTCTCGACCGGGAACATCAGCGGAGCGTCGGTGGACGTAAGCGGCAGGTACGGGTCTAGCAAGTTCACTTCGCCAGGCTCTGCGACTCTCCCCGCCGGATCATACTCGGTGAGCGCCTACAAATACGGCTATAAAACGGCTCATTCCGACGTCACCATCAAGGACGGGAAGACCACCAACCTAAATCTCACTATGCGCAGGCAGGTCCGCCTTGCGGATTGGGATCTCATCGACACCGAGGATGATTTTGCCAGGCACTTCCTGGACTACACTATGGGCATCAAGGACGGCGAGTCGTTCGCGCTGGGTATGCACTATGCCTACTGCCACCAGCATTTGGGCTTCTTCGCGCAGTACCTCTACTGTGTGGACGACGACCTCTCGGCAATCTCCGTCGGACCGGTGCTGAGGCTCACCGAGGATCTCAAGAAAGTGGACTGGCAGATCTATGCCGGAGGCGGATGGATGTATGAAAGCTGGGGAGCCGAATTCGGCACCCGTCTCGGCTGGCACAGCAACGCCTTCAGCTGGTGGGACTTCGGAGTCGGACTCCAGGCTTATGACGGAGGCGTGACCCCGACCATCAACCTCGGAATGGGTATCACCCTCTACGGATTATTGATAGTATTGGCAGCAATGGGAGCATGAAAACAAGAATGATAATCGTCGCCCTGATGGCGGCCCTGTTAATACCCTTCTCGGCTCAGGCCCAGAACAGCAGCTTCGACGCGCTGAAGAAGAAAAACGACAAGAAGTTCGAAGACCACAAGCAAAGGATCGAGAACACTTTCCGCGCCCGCCGCGAAGCGATGAACAAGGAGTTCGAACTTGCTCTCCGCCAGCCGTGGGAAAAGAAGGCCGGCAAGAAAGCCGTGCCCACTCCCAAGAAGAAAGACAAAGACCTTCCGCCTATCGTCATAGAGGAAAAGGACAAGCAGACTCCTCCGAAGGACAAGCCTATCATCATCGAGGAGATTCCGGTCGTCCCCGAACCGGAACCGGCTCCCGAGCCGACTTACCCGATCGAGGAAATTCCGGGCCCGGATCAGGAAGTGTCAAGCTTCACCGTCTACGGCACCCAGTTCAAGGTGCGCTATCCTGCGACCCCGAAGATCCAGGGAGTTGAGGAAAGCCAGGTGGCGGATTTCTGGCTGACGCTCTGCGGCCCCGACTACGACAATATGCTCGTAGACCTCCTGGACCAGAAAACGAAGCTCTCGCTCTGCGACTGGGCCTATATGAAGGTGGTGGACAAGTTTACCGAAAGCATCTACGGCAGCGAGAGCGCTCCCGAGTCCGTGGTCCTTCAGGCCTACATCCTCACCCAGTCTGGCTTCCGCCTGTATCTGGCGCGCGACTCGAAGAAAGCGCTGCATAAGCTCATCCCCACCGACCTGGATGTCTACAAATATCCCTATGTGGTGGTGGACGGCCGCAAGTGCTATCTGTTCGACAGCGCCGGAGACAAATCCTACTACGTGATGGGTCAGGCCCTCGATGGCACCGTCCCGATGTCCGTGATGCTCGTCCGTGAGAATTCATTCGCCACGGCGAAGGGCGAGCCGCGCACCCTCAAATCAAGGGACTACCCGGCCGCGACCGTGACAGCGAACTCGAACAAAAACCTCATCGAATTCTACAACGGTTATCCGGAGTCGTTCGCCAACAACGACGGCACCAGCCGCTGGCGCTTCTATGCCAACACCCCTCTGAGCAGCATCGCGAAAGAATCCATCTACCCGAAGCTCAAGGAAGTCATCAAGGATATGAACGACTTCCAGGCGGCCAGCGTGCTGCTCAACTTCGTGCAGACCGCATTCGTCTACGAATACGACGACAAAGTGTGGGGAAGGGACCGCGCGTTCTTCGCGGACGAAACCCTTTTCTACCCATACAGCGACTGTGAAGACCGTTCGATCCTCTTCACCCGTCTCGTCCGCGACCTCATCGGCAGGCCTGCTGTGCTCATCTACTATCCCGGACACCTCGCCACTGCGGTCAACTTCTCCGGCGAAGTGAACGGCGACTATTTGATGATCGACGGAAAGAAATACGTCATCTGCGATCCTACCTACATCGGCGCTCCCATCGGACTCACTATGCCCGGAATGGACAACGCCGGCGCGAAAGTCATAAAACTTTAGCTTATGAAAAAGCTGCTGCTGCCCTTCGTCGGACTGCTGCTCGGAGCCTTGACGGCGTTCGGGCAGATCAGTATGTCCGTCGGTTCCAAGGCTGAACTCATCCCCGAAGATGCGGACGCCACCTCATATTATCGGCAGACCGACATCAACGACAACGTATGCGCGATCATCAAGGTCGTGCCGGAGAACAGCCTGGCCAGCACCCTGGTGCTTCAGACCAGGGGAGGAATGGCCCCGGTGCCGCCTCCGCCCGGGCAGTCGAACTTCCGTCAGGAAAGCGGAGAATGGTGGTTCTGGGTCTCGCCCAAAGTCACCAACATTATGTTCACCTGCGACGGGTATACCCCTACCGACTGGATAGGCGTGTCGCTGATGCCCGGAAAGGTCTACCGCCTGAAACTGAACGTGGATTCTTCGTTCACGATGGTCAAGACCTACAGCGGTTCAGGCCTTATCGGCGTGCAGATGACCATCAAGCCGGAAAAAGCGCGTGTCTCCTACGGCACCAGCCGCGACCAGGTGATCAACTTCAAGGAGGTCTCGGACGGCATTTTCGACGCGTTCATTGCGGAAGGCAAATACTACTTCAGGGTGGAGAGCAGGCTCTACGAAACCTGGTCGTCCGAAATCACCGTGAAGAAGGGAATGAAGGAAATCAACGTCTCCCTCACCCCTGCTTTCGGAACCCTGAGGCTCAGCACAAATCCTGAAGGCGCCGAAGTTTTCATCGACGGAGAGCTTATCGGCACCACCCCCATCCAGCAGTCGGATATGATTGCCAAAGGCGATCACTCCCTGATGTTCCGCAAGACCAACTACTACGTCTCCAACCAGAAAGTGGCAGTCAAGGGCGACGGCAATCTGCAGATTGTTCCGCAGGTGACCCTGAAGCCGCAGTTCGGCACTGTCGTCCTGCTTTGCGACGACCCGGAAGCGGAACTCGTGGTCACCGACCCCTCCGGCAACGAAGTCTTCCGCGGGAAGAACGGTTCGAGGGCGCAGCTGAACAGCCAGCTTACTTACAAAGTCGAATCTACGCGCAAATCTCACATCTCGCAGTCGCGCGGAATAGTGGGCAGCCTGATCGAAGGGCGGATAATGGAAATCCCCGTGGATGCCCCGGTGCCCATCTACGGCGAGCTTCAGATTTCGACCACCCCCAGCCGCGCGGAAGTGTGGATCGACGGCGAGCTGGCCGGCAGCACCATCTTCTCGAAGACCCTGCTCATCGGCGAGCATCAGGTGGAACTCCGCAAGGAGGGCTACGATCCGCTGACCTTCAGCGTGGAGATCCAGCGCGACCAGACGACCCAGCTCTCGAAGGAGATGCCTCCGCTCGGCTCCACCAAGCCCAAGAAACAGCAGCTGGAGGAGCAGACCTACAGCACAGACGATTATGTGGATCTCGGCCTCTCCGTGAAATGGGCAAGCTGCAATGTGGGCGCCTACAGCCCCGAGCAGAATGGTAATTACTATTCCTGGGGAGCGATCTATGGCCAGTCCACCTACGACTGGGAGCACTACCGCTTCCGCACCAGCGGCACTAAAGACGACGACGTCAAATTCTGGAAGTACGTGCTGGATTCCAAGTACGGCAGCGTGGACTCCAAGGGTACTCTCGAAGAGGCCGACGACGCGGCGCGCTTTATGCTCGGTCGCGGATGGAGAATACCCACCACAAAGGAACTCTCCGAACTGAAGACCAAATGCACCTGGACCTGGACCACCTACAAAGGTGTCAAGGGTTACGATGTCCTCGGCCCCAACGGCAACAGGATATTCATCCCGGCGGCCGGTTTCAACGGCGGAGGCACCGACGGCCAGGAAGGCCAGTACGGTTATCTTTGGGATTCACACGTCAGGGACGACAACTCCCTGCTCGCCGGCTTCCTCTATTTCAACGAAAACGGCGTGACGGACTACGCCACCACCAGCCGTTTCTACGGACTTTCTGTGCGTGGAGTCTATGTGGGCACATCATCGAGCAGCTCGAGCTCGCGTGACCGTTCGTCCTCCGTCGTGGGCAACGCCCTCTCTAGGGGCGAGTGGCGCAAGCAGATGCTGAAGACTATGGACAACCCCAGCTACACCTACGACAACGGCAAATACCGCGGCCAGCTCAACAACGGCCGCAACGGTTTCGGCTCTTACTGGTGGAAGGAAGACGACGATTACCATTGGGGATGGTATGAGAACGGCAAGCGCGAAGGGATGGGTATTTACATCATCGGTCACGTGGACGACCGCTGGGTGAGAAACTGCAAGGGTTGTATCTATTTCGTGGGCGAGTACGAAGCCGGCGACAAAGTCGGAAAGGGAACCTGCTACGACAAATTCGGCAACCTCATCTACTACGGCGATTTCAAGAACGACGAGCCCGTGGATGAATTCCCGATGACCGGCATGTACACCTCCTACAAGTTCGAATGCATAGAGTACGACAACGGAAATATGTATGTCGGCGAAACAAAGGACGGCAAGCGCCACGGCCGCGGCATCTTCCTCTGGAAAGACGGCTCCTCCTGGTACGGCCGCTGGTCCGACGGCTCCCGCGACGGCCGTGGAATATACTTCCCGTATTCCGGCAGTTACACCGTCGGCAGTTGGAAGGCCGACGAATTCACCGCAGATTAGCGTGGGGGTTTACTTTTTCGGGACGGAAAAAGTAATGCGGAGCTTCGGGACTTCGGTTGTGCTGGCGGGACCGCAGAGGGTGGTGCGGTAGTAGAAGTCTTTGTCCAGTTTGTAGTCCGTGCTGGTGCTGGTGCTGCCGCCGGCGTACATAGCGGCCATCATATAGCTATAGTAGTTGCTATAATAATTGTTGCCGTAGCCGTAGCTGCCGTAACCGTAACCGCCGTATCCTCCATACATACTGTTGTAATAGCTCTGGTAGGCGAGATACTGATAGTACTCGCTGAGGTCGGAGTTGCCGGAGGAGGTGGTGGTCGTTTCTTCCAGGCTCATAATCAGCATCCAGATGTCGTAGTTGCCTTTGATGAGATTCTCGTTGTCGTCTTTGAGGTTGAGGAGCTGCTGGAGGTGATAGGTGATGTCCGGGGTGTAACTGCAGATCGAGCGGTTGATGTTTCCCTGGTCTTCGTTTTCGGAGCTGGCGTCGGTCAGGCCCATAAACGAGGAGGTCGTGTCAGTCTTGATACGGCAGGTGGGGCTGAGCCTTGGAGGGAAATAGTTGTCGATGTCGGTGTAGTCCGCCGGCATATCGTAGGGAAGTACGATGGTGGCTTTGTTGATGATGGCCTTGGAGAGCAGGGAAGCGTCCAGGTTGTTCGCCGCGATGGTGTCGGAAATTGCTTTCCTGGAGAGGTCGATCAGCGTCTTCGCGGCAATTACCGGCTTGAGTCCGGCGCCGCCTTCCACATAGACTTTGTCCGCAGCGTTTCCTGCGAGGGCACGGGTGGAATGTTGGGTAACATTGAACGCGTACTGCGGGAAGGTGCCGGTGCTGTAGTCGGAGAAGAGCGAGGAGATCTCGGTGAACTTCTGCGCGCCCACGTAGAAATAGATGGTGGTGTCTTTCGCTTCAGTCTCGCCGTCGAGGATGGTGTTGATGACGATTGCTCCGTAGTTGTCTTCCAGATAGTACTGCGAGGTGTTGAAATTCATCTGCAGCTCGAATGAGTTGAGGCGGCCGCCGTTGCCTGAGGGCTCATCGGTCTCGAGCCAGATGCCAGGGAACTTTTTGAGGAAGGCGTCGAATGTGACGGAATCCGAGAGAATCTTACCGTTGATGTAATTGACGAACGAGTTCGCGAAGTCGGCGGTGAAGTCCAGGTCGAGGTCCGAGGCTCCGTTGATGAGGGGCGTGCCCTTGATGATGCTCGTGGCACCGTGGGTGATCTTGCCGGCGAGGTCGTTGGCGTCCGTCAGGCCCGTCCAGTCCATAGTGTCGTCAAGCGCATAGGCATAGACGTTCTGCAGGATGCGCTCCTGCCCGGCCTGGCTCGTGGCGGTGGTGTCGAAAGCGGCGTGCAGATGGAAACTCTTCACGGACTGGATGCTTCCCAGGTTCAGAGTGTCTCCGAGTGGCACGATGGTGAGAGCGCAGCTGCGCTTCGAAAGGCCGTAAAGGTCGTCGCGGACGGCGCCGAGAACGATTCTCGACTGGGAGAAGCCGGAGAGGCTGTCCGCCATTCTCATTTCCACCTTGTCCAAAGGCATCTCGGCGGAGAAGATTTCATACTGGGAGTCTATCGGGATGAGGTTTCCCCCTATGAGTCCGTTGGTCTCAACACAGGAAACGCAGCCGATAAGGGCTACGCTTGCGAGGATGTGATTGAGTAATTTCATCTACAGCTGATCGTAAAAAGCGTTGTATTCGTCTATGTAGCTCCCGTCGGCGAAGCTCTTCGCCTTGATCTTGGCGACTTTGAGCCCGCGGTCCTTGCAATAGCTGATGAGCGATGCGGGGATGTTTTCGCTGGCTACCACTACGCCGTCCGAGAACCTGGCCGCAGTTTTGGCAAGATTTATGCCATCCGGAGCGGCCTTCAGCAGGTCGATGTCTTTCTCGCTGACGGCGCCGAAGTAGATCTTGTCCGCGAAGGCGGGCGAGAACGACTCCTTCGGGAGGTCGTCGTGAAGCGAAAGCACTATCTTGCTGTTACTGAAGATAGGGTCGTCTTTATACGCTTTCTTGAGGTAGAGAGGCAGAAGGTGCGAGATCCAGCCGCTGCAGTGGATGATGTCCGGAGCCCAGCGGAGCTTCTTGACGGTCTCGAGGACGCCGCGCGCGAAGAAAATCGCACGTTCGTCGTTGTCTTCGAAGAATTTGCCCTCTTCATCGCGTTCTGTCTGCTTGCGCTTGAAGTAATCATCGTTGTCGATGAAGTACACCTGTGTGTGCGCCGCAGCGATGCTGGCCACCTTGATTATAAGGGGCCTGTCCATATTGTCGATGATGAGGTTCATACCCGAGAGGCGGATGACTTCGTGAAGCTGGTTCTTGCGTTCGTTGATGCATCCGTAGCGGGGCATAAATGCACGAATTTCCTTCTTCCGCTCCTGTGTTCCTTGCGGGAGATAGCGTCCCAAGGTCGCTATCTCGCTCTCGGGAACATAAGGGAAGATTTCCGAGCAGACGAAGAGTACTTTTTGTGCAGAATTCTCCATTTGGCTCAAATATACGAAATTTTTTCTAAATTCGCCCCGAATTATGTCCGGAAAGCAGAATAAAATTATTCGCAGGAGGCTGGCAGGCTCTTATCTGTCGTCTGTGATAAGCATCAGCCTCGTTCTTCTCATCGTCGGCGCAGCCTCTTTCCTGATGCTGAACGCGTCTGCGGTGGGCGCTTATTTCCGCGAACATATCCACGTCACCGTCATTCTTAAGAAAGACACGCCCGCGCGCCAGGCCGTGGCCTATCAGCGCGCCATCGAGAACGAGCCTTTCGTGAAGGCGACTCACTACGTCAGCGTGCAGGAAGGGGAGAAGGAGCTTCAGGAGATGCTCGGAGAGGATTTCCTGGACGTGTTCGAGACCTCGCCCGTGCCCAGTTCGGTGGAGGTGACGGTCCGCGCGCCGTGGATGAATCCAGACAGCCTGCTGGTGGTGCATCAGCGCCTTTCGAACTCCTCGATAGTGGATGAGGTGGACTGCCGCATCCCGCTGGTGGAGTCGGTCAGCGTGAACTTCGGCAAGGCCGGTCTGGTTGCGCTGCTGGCGGTGGCGCTGCTTCTGGTCATCTCCGTGGCGCTGATAGCGAACACGGTCAGGCTCAATCTCTATGCTAACAGGTTTACTATCCACACTATGCAGCTCGTGGGGGCCAGCCGCGGCTTTATCGCGCGCCCTTATGTGCGACGCACGGTGATCCAGGGCCTGGTGGGGGCGCTCATAGCCCTCGCGCTTCTGGCCACAGCCGTGTACCTGGTGTGGAAATCGCATCCGGATATCTACGAAATCTTCACCGCGCAGGCCTTCATCGGCACGGCGGTTGTTGTGTTCGCCTTCGGCGTGCTGCTCTGCTGGATCTGCAGCAATGCCGTGGTGAGCAGAATTGTGAAATTGGACAACGACGAACTTTATGGATAAAATGCCAATGACCGCGAAAAGCATCAAGCTTCTGCTGGCCGGTCTGATCGTGATGATCGCCGGTTATGTGCTTCTCGTCGGAGGCGGGGTGAAAGACCCCGAAGTTTTCAACTACTCTATGTTCGACTTCCGCAGGCTGGTCGCAGCCCCGGTGGTGATAGTGGCAGGAATAGTGGTGACGGTGGTCGCCATCATACGCAAGCCGGGAAAGAAGGAGGAAGAGTAGTATGGACTGGTTGCAGGCGATAATACTCGGAATAGTGCAGGGTCTCACGGAGTTCCTTCCCGTGAGCAGCAGCGGCCATCTCGCCATCTTCAAGGAATTGCTGGGAGTGGAAGCGGCCGAAGACCTTATGTTCGAGGTGACCGTGCACGCAGCGACGGTCCTCGCCACGATAGTGGTGTTCCGGAAGCCCATCGTGCAGCTCTTTGCAGGGCTTTTCAAGTTCAAATACAACGACGAAACAGATTATATCTGCAAGATACTCGTCGGAACCATCCCGGTGATGATAGTCGGCCTGTTCTTCAAGGATCAGGTGGAGGAAATGTTCAATTCCCTCTGGGTGGTTGGCGGAGCGCTTCTTCTCACCGCCGTGCTTCTCTATTTCTCGGACGCCGCTGCGAAGGCCAAGGCCCGGGAGACGGAAGCCCGGAACGGCATCACCTTCTGGCAGGCGCTGCTGGTGGGAGTGGGGCAGGCGTTCGCCGTCCTCCCGGGCCTCTCGCGCAGCGGCGCGACCATCTCGACCGGTCTTGTGTCCGGCGTAAAGAGGGAAGTGGTCGCCCAGTTCTCGTTCCTGATGGTCATAATCCCCATCCTCGGGGAAATGTTTCTCGCGATAGTGGGCGGCGAGCTTGCTGAAAGCTCCACCGGCCTGCTGCCCCTGGCGCTCGGCTTCATTTCCGCTTTCGCGACCGGCCTTTTCGCTTGCAAGGCGATGATAGCGCTGGTGAAGAAGGCGCAGCTCAAGTGGTTCGCGCTGTACTGCGTGATCGTGGGCTTCATCGTAATCCTTACCCAGATATTCTAAGCTATGGCGGAGCGCACAAAGGTCTATTTCACTTCTGACGTGCATCTCGGGCTCGGCACCGCCGACCCTAAGGAGCGCGAAGACCGTTTCGTGCGCTGGCTCAAGAGCCTCCCGCGCGACGCGAAGGCCCTTTACCTTCTGGGCGACATCTGGGATTTCTGGTACGAGTACCGCGACGTAATTCCTAAGGAAGGCGCGCGCGTGCTCGCGCAACTGATAGACCTTATGGACAGCGGCGTGGAAGTCTGGTTTATGCCCGGCAACCACGACATCTGGTGCTATTCGTTCTTCGAATCCCTCGGGATGCACAAGATCCTCCAGCCGTATTACACTGAGATAGGCGGCCGCCGCTTCTGCCTCGGCCACGGCGACAGGCTCAAAGACGCCCGCCGCGGCTACCGTTTTATGCTGTGGATTTTCAACAACCGCGTGCTGCAGGCGCTGTTCAGCACCCTGCATCCCTGGTTTGCTTTCCGTTTCGGCACCAGATGGTCGAACAAGAGCCGCTATTCGCACACTCCTTATCAGTGGAAGGGCGCGCAGGAGCCGCTGGTGCGTTTCGCCGAGGAAGAGATTGCCGCAGGCCGCAAGGCGGACTATTTCGTGTTCGGGCATTATCACGTCGGCGCCCGGGAGACTCTCTCGGACGGCAGTGAACTGTTCGTGATGGATACCTGGCTTAAGGGAGGCGAGCCCTGCCTTATTTATGACGGCCGGGAGTTGAAAGCCGGTCGGTAACGATTACTGTCTTCTCGGGGTATTTCCCGAAAATCTCCCAATAGAATTCATCCCACGCTCCGCTCTCCCAGATGCGGATCAGCTCTTCCGTGTCTTTGTCCACTCCTTCCGGATCGTAGTGCGATTTGAGATCCTGGTCGAAGAGCTTTCCCACGAGGTTCCAGAAGCCGGCGGCGAAGCCTCCTTCATAGTCTTTGATTATGTCGTAGACCGTATGCCCGCATTCACGGTCGACCAGCCGCACGAGCAGGAAGCCTTGTGAGATGGTGGTGTTGCGGATGTCTTTTTCGAAGAGGGTGAGAAGCTCCTTCTCCACGTCGTTGATGTAGCGCGCGCGCACGCCGTGGTCGAGATGGTCGGCCGCGATGGTGCTGTCCACCTGGTCCATAAGCTTGCGGCCTACCAGCGCGAAGGGGTAAACGCGGTTGAAATTGTACACTAGGCGGTAGTGCCTGCGCCATTCGCGCCTCTCCTTGCGGCTAGGCTTGCGCCTGCCGGTGACCTTGCTCGGCTCGATATAGTCCCAATACTCCACCTGCTCGTCGGCCTGGGCACGCGCGTCTTCCTGCGCCTGGGCAGCGGGGCTCAGACACGTCAGCGCCAGAAGGCCTATGAGGAGTCTTTTGATCATAGAACTTACGCGATGCAAAGATAATCAAATCATATTTCGAGCCAAAGCGTCCGTTTTTTCCGCGATTCCGTGTCGAAAACTCCGCAAACTTTTTTCGGACTCCATTCGTAAGTCGCTAAAACACACGGAAGTTAACCTGCTGAATTTTGTGTCGAAA
>JAFYIK010000185.1 GCA_017538685.1 Bacteroidales bacterium
GGCGGAACGCCACGCATCAGCGACCAGCATCGCCGCGCGCTCGTCGTAGAGCGCGTTAAGGAACCACTGCGGCATACCGGCCAGCGTGCGGGCGTCGTAGGACGAGCTGAAGCTAAGCATAGACCGTCCGAACAGCGCGAGCAGCAGGCAGATGCCTCCCGTCACCGCGGCGGAAATCAGCAGCGAACGCTTGAACTTCGGCAGTTCCACGCTCCCCTTCACTATCTCTTCCAGCGCCAGGAAGCCAAGCAGCGGCATTGTCACTTCGGCCACGACGAGTATGGACGAGACCGTCCTGAACTTGTTGTAATACGGGAACCAGTCGAAGAACAACTGAGTCAGGCCCATAAAGTTATGGCCCCAGGAAAGCAGGATCGAGAAGATAGTCGCTGCCAGCAGCGCCCATTTATACGGCCCTTTCACTATCAGGCAGCCGAGCAGGAAGAGGAAGCAGACTATCGCGCCGACATAGACGGGGCCGGCGGTGAAGGGCTGCTCGCCCCAGTAGGTCGGCAGGCCCTGGACAAGGCTGCGGGCGCTCGAAGCCGGCACACCCTGCCTGATGAGAGTCTTGTACATCTTCGAATCCCTGCCCACGTCCGAGCTGGACGCTCCGCCCATATAGGCGGGTATCATCAAGGTCAGAGTTTCGTCCACGCCGTAGCTCCACGCCGTGGCGTAGTCGATATCCAGGCCGTTGTTCTTCGAAGCACCGCCCTCCGTCTTTATGTCCGAATGCCCTCCGCGGACGGTCTCCTTCACGTATTCAGAGTTCGATTTCAGGGTCGTATAACCGGTGCCTATTCCTATCCCGAGCGAAAGGGCGAAAAGGCCGAGCGCTATAAACAGGTCCTTGATCCGCTTCTCCTTGATGTGAATCACTATTTCGGCTATCCCGAAGAGCCCCATCATCATAAAGAGATAATAGGACATCTGAGGGTGGCGCATCATTCCTATCGAGCTGTAGAGCATCACCAGGGCTATGCCCCAGCCGTATTTCTTCCGGAATATCAGATAGAATCCGCCTATGACCGGCGCCATCATTCCGAGTGTCAACGCCTTTGTTTCGTGGCCGGCGGGGATGATCAGGAAGAAGTATGAGCTCATCGCCGCGGCGATTGCGCCTGCAATGCTGAGCCACTTGTTGATTCCGAAGGCCCGCATCATTATGAAGAAGCCGAGGAAATAGCCTATCAGAAGCGCAAGGATGGACTTTGTGAAAAGAGTGGTGAGACGCCTGACGAATTTGTCAATAGCCCTTATCACGGCCGTAGCTCCGTTGGAGGGGAGCTTGCCGGAAATCTGGTATCCGGGCATACCGCCGAACATAGAGTTGGTCCAGTTCGCCGCAGCTTCGGGGGCTTTGTTGTACTCAATGAGTTCCTGGGCCATACCCTTCCACTGCAGGGTGTCGCTCTGACGCAGGACTTTGCCCTGAAGATAAGGCCAGCAGTAGACCAGAGTCAGCCCCAGGAATACCAGGGCCGCAACCAGGTAGGCGCCGTATTTTTTGAAAAACTCTTTCATTTTTTCTATCTTTGCATCGTCATCAGCGGGATTAGCACATCGGTAGTGCATCAGCTTCCCAAGCTGAGGAGGCGGGTCCGACTCCCGTATCCCGCTCTTCCCTATTTCTTAACTCTCAGATCAAGCCCAGCGAATATCGTGTCCGGGGCAAGGTCCACAACGGCCCTTTCTTCACCGGCCATACAGAATCCGCAACGGTCGCAGATTCCGAAGATTTCACCCGGGCAGGTCGCGGTCCTGGTGCCGTCCGTGTGGATATAATTGGTCATCCAGCAGACTTTCTTGAACTTCAGGTCGCGCATATGCTTAAGGCCCGTCCTGGTGTTCATTACAGGATAGCCCTGCTTTTTGCGGGCTATGATGAGGTCGATTATCTCCTGCCGCTTCTCCCACGGCAACGCCAGCGCCTCCGAGCCCGGGAAGGGCGTATGGAAATTCAGCGCTATCTTGTCTATATGGGGGTTCGCCGCCGCGTATTCGATCGCGTCCGCGACTCCGTCGGCATTGAGCACGTTTATGGCCATATTCACGCTCACCGCGGGATGACCGCTCTCCGCTATGTTCTTTTCGAGCTTCGCGAAGGTGCCCTTTCCCCTGATGCGGTCGTGGCACTCCCCCACGCCGTCCATGCTCACCCAGATGCTGTCCGCGTGCGAGCCGGCGAAGGGCCGCTGGCCGTTGGTGGTGATGGTGCAGCTGAAAAAGCCCAGTTCATGCGCGAGGTCGCAAAGGTCGTTGACGGTCTTGTCGCCGTCCTGCCACAGTGTGGGCTCGCCGCCCTCGAAATCGATGAAGCGCGAACCGAGGGAGTAGCAGTATTTCAGCTCTTCTTTTATCTGGCCGTATGTCTTGGTCAGCGGGTCTTTATGGTTGTAGACCGTGCAGTGCCTGCAGCTGAGGTTGCACTTGTCCGAGACGAAAACCACGCTCTGGAGCGGTGCCTTTCTCCCGAAGAACTTCGCCCTGAACCACCACCAGCCCAGGTATGTCATCTGGCCGGGCGTCATACTATCATTAGGATTATGGCCACAATGCCCATTATTATGCAGAATCCGCTCAAAAGGTTCCTCGCGCAGAACCAGCGGGCAAGGAACCAGTCTATCTTCGCCGCCCTGATCTGCTCCCAGCCGGGCATGGGCCCGAGCCATTTCGCGGGCTTTTCAATCTCCATCATCTGTCCTTTGGTAAAGAGCACGAGGGAGCGGAAAAGCCAGATCGCGCGAGGGAGGACAAGCAGCACCGCAAGATACGCGGGGTGCGTGTACCCGAGCGCCACGGAAAGACCGACAAGCACGAAAGGCACGAAGATGAACACGGCCGAGAACGCCAGGCAGAGCCCGTCGCCTCGGAGCAGGCGCGCGAAGGTCATCTTGTTGCTGGCTTCGTCGCCCTTGCGGTCGATAAAGCTGTGAGTGAAGAGGATATTGAGCACCAGCAGTCCCACGGGAATACTGATAAAGACTATGTTCATGTCCACGCTGCCGCAGCAGGAATAGTACACGCCTACCATAAGCAGCGGGCCGAA
>JAFYIK010000186.1 GCA_017538685.1 Bacteroidales bacterium
CTCGCCGACCTCAGCACTGAGGAAAAGGATTCCTTGTACCATATGATAGGCCTCGGAGCCCTGAAGTACATCATCCTGAAGGTGGACCCGAAGAAGACTATGCTCTTCAACCCGAAGGAGTCGATCGATTTCAACGGCAACACCGGTCCGTTCATCCAGTACACGCACGCCCGCATATGCAGCATCCTTCGCAAAGCGGAGGAGCAGGGCCTGAAGGCCTGCACGGCGGACGAAGCAGCTTTGAGCCCGAAGGAGGTGCGCCTCGTGAAGATAGTGTCCGCATACCCGGCGAAGGTGGCTGAGGCCGCCGAGAGTTTCTCGCCGGCAGTTCTCGCGAACTATTCCTATGATCTCGCGAAAGAGTTCAACCAGTACTACCACGATACTCAGATCCTCCGCGAACCGGACGCCGTGCTCCTCTCGATGCGCCTTCAGCTCATCACAGTCGTCGCCGACGTACTGCGCAGCGCAATGGGACTTCTCGGCATCCAACTTCCTGACCGGATGTAAAAAAGAATAGAAATATTTTTTTATTCGGTTTTATTGCCCTATTATTGCACCACTATTTGGTAATTGATATGGTACAAGACGGAAAGAAAAGACACGTAGTCAGTTATGAAAATATGTCGGAGGAACTCGCAACGGCTTTCGCCGAGAAGTATCCCCGCGGTTTCAACGATTATCTGAACGATCTCGTAAAGTATCCGAAACCGGACGGCACATCTTTCTATGCAGTCACTGTCGAGATTCCCGACGCAATATATCTCGTGAAGATCAAGGTAGACGTCGACGACGTCGAAGATCTCGAGCGTTGGCTCGAAGGAGAGGAGGAGGCCGAGGCCGAGCAGCTCACCTCTGCCGCCGACACCTCCGGTGAGGGCGAGACTCTCCCCGACGACAACATCGCCCAGTACGGCTCGGACGACGATCCGGCCGACGGCGCAGATGCTTAAGCTCAAAGAATCCCAAAGATTACTCGTGCTGAGCCTTCTCGTAGGGCTCTGTACAGGTTTTGCCGCAGTCGTGCTTCAGGCTCTCATCAGCCTCGTGCAGGCTGCGGTTTCGCCTTTCACCCAGGCGAATCATCTCTGGAGGATAGTGCTGCCGGGCATCGGTATGCTCATCTCCGGAATCCTGGTGCGCTATGTCATCAAGGACAACATAGGCCACGGAGTCACGAAAGTGCTCCTTGCCGTCAGCACCAACGATTCGCGCATCAAGCCGCACAATATGTGGTCGTCCGTGCTCACTTCCGCCCTGACGATCGGTTTCGGCGGTTCGGTGGGAGCTGAGGCGCCAATCGTGTACACCGGCGCCGCAATAGGCTCGAACATAGGCAAGGCGGGCAAGCTCTCGTACCGCAATATGACCATCCTGGTCGGCTGCGGCGCTGCAGGCGCTATCGCGGGCGTGTTCAAGGCCCCGCTGGCCGGCTTGCTGTTCACGATGGAGATACTGCTGTTCAACGTGTCGCTGGCGAGTATGATGCCGCTGCTGGTGAGCACAGTCTCCGCGACCGTGGTAGCCTACCTCTTCCGCGGCGTGGGTCCGTCGTTCGAATGCACGCTCGCGCCGTTCGCGATGCGCAATATCCCGTTCTACATAGTCCTGGGCGTGGCCTGCGGCCTTATGTCGCTCTACTTCACCCGCACGACGCTGAAGCTGGAGGATCGTTTCGCCCGCATCCGCAAGCCGTGGGTCCGTTGGGCGATCGCTGCGGTGGGCGTGGGCTTGATGGTCTACCTTTTCCCGCCGCTCTATGGCGAAGGCTACGGCGATGTCGGCATCCTGCTCAACGGCGCCATCGGGGAAATGGGTGATTCGCCCCTCGCGTTCCTGACCGGCTCGCCGTGGGGGCTCGTGGCCGCCTTCGTCGTGATTATGTTCGTGAAGGTGGTGTCTATGACGCTGACCAACGCGGGCGGGGGAGTCGGAGGCACCTTCGGTCCGACGCTGTTCGTGGGAGCGATCGTGGGCTTCGTGGTGTCGCGTCTGCTCAATGTGGCGACGGGCGATGCGTTGTGGGACATCCCGGAGCCGAATTTCGTGCTGGTGGGTATGGCGGCGATGATGGCGGGTGTTATGCAGGCCCCTATGACCTCGATCTTCCTTATCGCGGAGATTACCGGTGGATATGATCTGCTGGTGCCGCTGATTACCGCGTCGGCCGTTTCGTTCGGCGTCACGCGTATCTGGGAACGCTATTCGATCTACACCAAGCGTATCGCGCAGAGCGGGGAACTTCTGACCCACGATTCCGATCAGGCCGTGCTGACGCTGCTGAAGACTTCCGATCTGGTCCGGGACAAGTACCCGCGTATTGAGTTGGACGCCACCCTTGGAGAGATTATGGAGACCGTCTCGAACAGCACGGCTGCGATTTTCCCCGTGGTCAGCAAGGATGGCATCTTCCAGGGGGTCGTGGATATGGACGATATCCGCAAGCATATGTTCGATTCGGCGAAGTACGATTCGTTGCGCGTCTACAATCTTATGAAGCAGCCACCGGCATACGTGGAGCGCGACGAGAAGATGAGTTCGGTGCTGGAGAAGTTCGAGAAGACGGAAGCCTGGCGTCTGCCGGTTATCGATGAGCAGAAGCATTATCTCGGCTTCATCTCGAAGTCGCGTATCCTTATGGCTTACAGGGAAGAGCTGAAGAGGATTTCAGCAGAAGATTGAAATTGAAAAAGGCGGGAAAGTAAGCCGGGTTCTGTTTTGATCCGTCATTTATCTTCGCAACCTACCCCCTGACATCGGACGGGCAGCCCTCATCTGTCAGTATATTTGGTTTTGCAAGTCGCA
>JAFYIK010000187.1 GCA_017538685.1 Bacteroidales bacterium
ATACCGCCCGTATGAGGATGTACTTCCACGGGCAGAAGGTCTGCGACCTCACCCGCGCGTTTATCGACAGCGCCGGTGCGCGTCATTACTCGAAAGCCGCCATAGCTGCTGTGGAGCAGCGCGACCCCTTCGCCCGCAAGCCTTCCGGCAGCACGCTCGAAGAGAAGATGGTCAGCGTGATGAGTTCGCCGAACGTGGCCTCGCAGAAGGGCCTGGTGGAGATGTTCGACTCCACGATAGGCCGTTCGACCGTGCTTATGCCCTACGGCGGAGAGCGCCAGGCCAGCGAAACCCAGGTCTCCGTGCAGAAACTGCCTGTGGACGGAGTAACCAACACCGCCAGCGCTATGGCCTTCGGCTTCAATCCCGACCTCGCGCTCTGGAGCCCGTACCACAGCGCGGCCTACGCCGTGGTGGAGGCCTGCACCAAACTTGCAGCAGCCGGAGCCGACTGGAGCCATATGCGCTTCTCCTATCAGGAGTACTTCGAACGTATGGGCTCCGACCCCCACACCTGGGGCAAGCCGCTCAGCGCCCTTCTGGGCGCCCTCAAGATGCAGGCCGCGCTCGGTCTGCCGTCCATAGGCGGAAAGGATTCGATGAGCGGCACCTTCGAACACATCCACGTCCCGCCGACCCTCGTGGCCTTCGGCATCACCACCGTGGATGTCCGCGATGTCATTTCCACCCCGCTGAAGAAAGCAGGGAACAAGATATACCTCCTCAAGCACAATCCGCTCAAGGACTATATGCCCGACACGGAGCAGCTCAAACGCAACTGGAACTGGCTGCACGAACAGATAAAGGCCGGCCGGGTCGTGTCCGCGTGGTCGCTGAGCTACGGCGGAGTGGCTGAAGCCCTCGTGAAGATGGCTATGGGCAACGCCCTGGGCGTCAGGGTGCAGCTCCCGGAAGACGAGCTCTTCTCGCTGGGCTACGGCTCGATTGTTTTCGAGGCTACTCAGCCTCTCGATGGTGCTTTGGAACTTGGCACAGTTACCGGGAAAGACATCAGTATCAATGGCGAGACATTGCCTCTTGAGGTCTTGGAGAAGGCCTACGAAGGAAAGTATTTCGCCAATTATCCTCCCCGCGTCAAGGCGGCATTCGATGCTCCCGTGCCGGAGGTAAAGGCTAAGCCTTTCGATCCCGCGAATCTGGTGTATCCTGGAGATCCTGTTCAGCATCCGATCGTCTGTATGCCTGTGTTCCCGGGCACGAACTGCGACTACGACACGGCGAAGGCGTTCCGCAAGGCAGGCGCGGAGGTGAGGCCGTTCATATTCCGTAACCTCACGGCTCAGGACGTGCTGGATTCGATCGACGAACTCAGCAAGAGGATAGACGAAAGCCACATCCTGGCGTTCTGCGGCGGTTTCTCTTCAGGAGACGAACCGGACGGAAGCGGCAAGTTCATCGCCAGCGTGATCTGCAACGAGCGCGTCAGCGCTGCCATAGAAGCCTTGCAGAAGCGCGGCGGACTCATCCTTGGCATCTGCAACGGCTTCCAGGCGCTCATAAAGAGCGGCCTGCTGCCTTACGGCAAACCCGGCAGCGTGACGCCATCTTCGCCGACCCTATTCCGCAACGACATCAACCGTCATATCTCCCTCATCGCCCGCACACGCGTGGAGTCGACCAATTCGCCCTGGCTCGCCGGGATGAAGGTCGGAGACGTGCACAGCATCGCTTTCAGCCACGGCGAAGGTAAGTTCGTGGTAGGGGAGCAGGAGGCGAAGGAACTGTTCGCCCGCGGCCAGGTGGCCTTCCGCTATCTGGACAACCCCAACGGGTCGTACTTCGACATTGAGGGCATCCTCAGCCCGGACGGCCATATCCTCGGAAAGATGGGCCACTCCGAACGTTACGAGGAGGGCCTTTACAAGAATATCAGCGGCGAGTGCCGCCAGCCAATATTTGAAAACGCAGTGTATTATTTCAGAAAGGACCGATGAAAAAAGAACTCATTTTTGAAGGTAACGAGAAGCGTATCTACGCCGTTGAGGATCCCAACAAGGTGATTTTCCACTACAACGACGTGATCGTGGCCTACAACAATGTCAAACGCGCCCGTCTCAAGGGCAAGGGCATCCTCACCAACAAGATATCGGCATTGCTGCTCGAGTATCTGAACGGCTGCGGAATCCCCACTCACTTCATCGAGAGGCTGGACGACCGCGAGCAGCTCTGCCGCAAGATAGAGATTATCCCCCTGGAGGTGGTGGTCCATAACCGTATGGCCGGCACGCTTGCTGCCAAGCTGGGCGTGGAGGACGGTTTCAAGCCCGCCAACACCATCGTGGACCTCTGCTACAACAACGACGAGCTCGGCGACCCCCTCGTGAACAGGGATCAGGCCGTCGCCCTCGGGCTGGCCACCTACGAGGAACTGGAGCAGATCCTGTCTATGGCGAGGAAAGCCGGCAAGTTGCTCACCGACCTCTTCCACAAAGCGGAAATCGAACTGGTGGACGCTAAGATAGAGTTCGGCCGCGCATCCGACACGGGCGAGATCATCATTTCCGACGAGATAAGCCCAGACACCTGCCGCCTTTGGGACGAACAGACCCTGGAAAGGCTGGACAAAGACCGTTTCCGCCTTGATCTCGGAGATGTCATCGCAGCATACACACAAGTACTTGAAAGGTTAGAATCTATATAATGGGAGTTTTGGCAGTATTTGGCGTCAAAGACGCCGCGATGCGGATCTATTACGGTCTGCACAATCTTCAGCACCGCGGTCAGGAAGGCGGTGGAATAGGCACCTTCGACTCTTCCGGCAAGTATTTCCGCCACCGCGGCCTGGGCCTTCTGAGCGAAATCTTCACCAACGGCGAACTTAACCACCTCCCCGGCGAGATGGGCATAGGCAGCGTGAAGTACTCCAACGACGTCAACGACGGGCTGGAGTGCGTGGAGCCGCTGTTCTTCCACCACAGGGGCGGCGACTTTGCCGTGGCCTGCGACGGCAACGTGGTGAACGCCAAACAGATAGCGGATTATCTGGAGAAGCGCGGCGTGATCTTCCAGACCGGAATGCACAGCGAGCTCCTCGCCCACCTCATCAAAAAGACGGCCGGAGAAGACCGCATCGTGAACATCATAAAGGCGCTCAATATGATGGAGGGCGGCTTCGCCTTCGTGGTGATGACCCCCAGCCGCATCTACGCCTGCCGCGACAAACACGGCATCAAGCCCCTGTGCCTGGGCGAACTGGACGGCGGTTATGTGGTCAGCAGCGAGTCCTGCGCGTTCGAGATTATGGGCGCGAAGTTCCTGCGGGACGTCAAGCCCGGCGAGATCCTCTCGCTTGATGCCCACGGAATGCGCAGCACCAGCTACTCCCGCTACAGCAGGCACCGTATGTGCGCGATGGAGTACATCTACTTCGCTCGCCCGGACAGCGACATCGACGGCTGCAACGTCCACGCCTACCGCAAGGAAGCTGGACGCCGCCTGGCGCGCGAGTGCCCCGTGGAGGCCGATATGGTGGTGGGAGTGCCCGAATCCGGCCTCAGCGCCGCTATGGGCTATGCCGAAGAAAGCGGCATCCCCTACGAAATGGGTCTGGTGAAGCACAAATACGTAGGCCGCACCTTCATCCAGCCGGTGCAGTCGATGCGCGAACTGGGCGTGAAGATGAAGCTCTCGCCCGTGCACAGCATAATCAACGGCAAACGCATAGTGCTGGTGGACGACTCTATCGTGCGCGGCACCACCTCGCTCAAGATAATCAAGCTCCTGCGCGACGCCGGTGCGGCCGAGGTGCACGTGAGGATAGCGAGCCCTATGATGCGCTTCCCGTGCCACTACGGCGTGGACACAAGCACCCTGGAGGAGCTGCTATGCTCGAACCGCAACCTCGAGGAGGCGTGCAAGGTGATAGGCGCCGACTCCCTGGGCTACCTCAGCCCCGAAAGCACCCGTGACTCCTGCTTCGGCTGCGCAGATCCCTGCCAGGCCTGCTTCACGGGCGAATATCCCACCCTGTTGTACGACGATCAAAAGGCAGAAGACTGATATGGCGAAATCATACGAAGAATCCGGCGTGAATCTGGAGGCCGGCTACGAAGTGGTCAGGCGCATCAAGCAGCACGTTGCATCCACGGCCAGGCCCGGTTCTATGGGCAACATCGGCTCCTTCGGAGGGATGTTCGACCTCTCCTCGCTGGGAGTTAAGGAGCCCGTGCTGGTCAGCGGCACGGACGGCGTGGGCACCAAGCTCAAGATCGCCTTCGCGATGGACAAGCACGACACGATAGGAATCGACGCAGTGGCGATGTGCGTGAACGACGTGCTCGCGCAGGGCGCCGAACCTCTGTTTTTCCTGGACTATGTCGCCCTTGGGCACAACGTCCCCGCGAAGGTTGAGGTGATAGTGGCCGGTGTGGCCGAAGGCTGCCGCCAGGCCGGTTGTGCGCTCGTGGGCGGTGAGACTGCCGAGATGCCTGGTATGTATGCCGACGGCGAATACGACATAGCCGGTTACACCACCGGCGTGGTGGAGAAGAGCAAGCTCATCGACGGCAGCAAGGTGAAGGTAGGCGACGTGCTGGTGGGAATAGCCTCCAGCGGCGTTCACTCCAACGGCTTCAGCCTGGTGAGGAAGATAGTCGCCGATGCGGGGCTGAACTACCAGGATGAGATTCCTGAGTTCGGCGGCCGCTTTCTGGGCGAAGTGCTGCTGACTCCTACTAAGATCTATGTGAAACAGATGCTGGAGGTCATCCGCCAGTGCGACGTGCACGGCGTGGCTCACATCACCGGCGGCGGTTTCGACGAAAATATCCCGCGCGTGCTGCAAAAAGGCCAGGGCCTGGAGATACGCGAGGGCAGCTGGGAGATACTTCCCGTCTTCAAGATGCTCGAAAAGTGGGGAAGCGTGCCTCACCGCGAGATGTTCAACATCTTCAATATGGGCATAGGTATGGTCGTGGTGCTGGATGCGTCCGAGGCGGCCAAGGCTATTGAAATCCTCGAATCCTTCGGCGAGAAGGCTTCGGTGATAGGAAAAGTAACTGACAAGGAAGGCGTATGCATAATCTAGCAGTATTCGCCAGTGGCACGGGCACCAATTTCGTGGCCATAGCCAAGGCTTGCGCCGGCGGCGTGATCGACGCGCGCGTCTCGGTGATGGTGTGCGACAAACCGGGCGCAGCCGTGATAGACCGCGCCAGGGAGTTGGGCGTGGAGACCTTCGTCTTCGACCCTCACGCATATGCGTCCAAGGCGGACTACGAAGCGGAGATAGTCAAGGTGCTTGATGCGCAGGAAGTCGAACTCGTTTGCCTTGCCGGCTATATGCGCATCGTGGGAGAAACTCTTCTGGATGCCTATCGCGGCAGGATAATCAACATCCATCCTTCGCTTTTGCCGGCCTTCAAGGGCGCGCACGCGGTGGAGCAGGCGGTGGCCTATGGCGTGAAAGTCTACGGCATTACCATACACTGGGTGGACGAGCAGCTGGACGGCGGAAAGATAATCGCCCAGCGCGCCTTCCCTTACGAAGGATCCGACCCTGAAGAGGTGCATCGTCTCGGGCAGAAGATCGAACACGAATTATATGTTGAAACAATCAATAAACTTTTATGCGAGCGTTAGTTAGTGTATCGGACAAGACAGGCCTTGTCCCGTTTGTAA
>JAFYIK010000188.1 GCA_017538685.1 Bacteroidales bacterium
TCGCGCGTGCGGGTATAAAGGTGGGGCTGGAAGACAGCAGTCATCTTGCGGCCCGGGAATATGTCGCGCACAGTGCGTATCGAAGCCTCGAGCTCCGCAGGGTGGTGTGCATAATCATCCAGGAAAGTCAGCGAAGGGGTGTTGATGTACTCCTCCAGCCTGCGGTGCGCGCCCAGATACGAGCCTATTGCCTTGCGGATAGCGTCCGGGTCGGTGCCGTGGCAGAGGCAGATCGCCGCCGCAGCCACCGCGTTCTCCACGTTCAGTTTGCCGAGGTTGCCGGTGCGGATGTCCTTGACAACTCCGCCGGGGTGCACCAGGTCGAAGGTGTAGTGCCCGTCCGGGCCGAGCCTTAGGTTCGAAGCGTGGAAGTCCGCTCGCGGGTCGTCGAGCGCGTAAGTGAGCATCTTCGCCTGCGTCACGTCCGGCGCGAGCGGCAGCCCGAGCTTGTGGATCAGCACCTCGCTGACCTGCGACGCAAACTGCCTGTAAGCCTCCTGCACGTGCTCCAGATCGCCATATATGTCCAGATGGTCGGCGTCCATCGCCGTGATCGCCGCTATCGCCGGGTGCAGCCTCAGGAACGACCGATCGAACTCGTCCGCCTCGGCCACCGCCACAGGGTTGTGGCTCATCAGCAGGTTCGTGCCGTAGTTGCGCGACACGCCGCCCAGGAAGGCCGAGCAGCCCTCGCCGCTCACCGTGAGGATATGCGCCACGAGGGTGGAGGTCGTCGTCTTTCCGTGGGTGCCGGCCACTGCGAGGCACTTCTGCCCGGCGGTAATCTCGCCCAGAATCTGCGAGCGCTTCACCACGTTGTAGCCGCCTGCGCGCACGAACTGCATCTCGCCGAGCTCGTCGGGGATGGCGGGGGTGTAGACGACCAGCGTGTTCTCGACGTCCGTGGGGATGAGGTCAGGCCTGTCCTCGTAGTGAACGGGGATGCCTTCCGCTTCAAGCTCGCGGGTCAGCCCGCTGGGCGTGCGGTCGTAACCGGCCACGGCGTAGCCTTTGAACTTGAACCAGCGCGCCAGGGCGCTCATACCGATTCCGCCGATTCCTATAAAGTAAACCTTCTTCATACCAGTTTATAAGCTTCATCCACGATGATCGCGGCCGCATCCGGAAGCGCCATCTTCAGGGCGTTCTTCCCGATGGCGTCCAGCCGCTTGGCGTCGTGGATCAGGTCCATAGCGAGCGGCATCAGCTTCTCGCGCGCTTCGGCGTCTTTGACTATTTCAGCCGCCTCCTTGCGCACGAGCGCCATAGCGTTGTGCGTCTGATGGTCCTCCGCCACGTTAGGCGAGGGCACGAACACGCACGGCTTACCGGCCACGCAGATCTCCGACACGCTGCTGGCGCCGCTGCGGGACAGGATAAGGTCCGCCGCCGCATAGGCGAGGTCCATCCTGTCGATGAACGCGCTCCAATGCACGCGAGGAAGGTCGCGGCCTTCCATAAACGCTTTGACATCGGGCTCGTAGTATTTGCCGCACTGCCAGATAACTTCCACGTCTTCTCCGCCGGGGCATCCGTCCTCAATCCACTTCTTCATCGTCCGGTTAAGGGTGCCGCAGCCGAGGCTGCCGCCGATTACGAGCAGCTGACGGCGAGCGCCGTCGAGCCCGTAATGGCTGATCGCCTCGGCCCGCATTTCGGGCGTCGACTTCTTGATGCTGGACCGGATGGGGTTTCCGCTCATCACTATCTTTTCGGCGGGAAAGAACTTCTCCATCCCTTCGTAGGCCACGCAAATGCAGCCCACTTTGTCGCCGAGCATTTTGTTGGTCAGGCCGGCGAAGCCGTTCTGCTCCTGGATGAGGGTGGGCACGCGAAGGCGTGTGGCCGCGAAGAGCAGGGGCGCGCTGGCGTAGCCGCCGACTCCCACCGCGATGTCCGGCTTGAAGCTGCGTATGAGCTTTCTCGCGCGGGCTTTGCTGATGAGTATCTTGAAGGGCACCTGGATGTCGTTCCAGATGTTCTTCAGGGTGAGTCTGCGCTGCAGGCCGCAGATGGGCAGGCCCACGATTTTGTAGCCGGCCGCGGGCACTTTCTCCATCTCCATCTTGCCGTTCGCTCCCACGAAAAGGATTTCCGTTTCGGGGTTCACTTCCTTGAAACGGTTGGCGATGCTGATGGCGGGGAAAATGTGGCCTCCCGTGCCGCCGCCGCTTATTATTACCCGAAGTTTCCTATATGCTGTCATAGATATCTTCGTTTTCTTCTTCAATTTCAGGGTCGGAGCCCATCTTGCCGCTGTCGAACGAGTCGAGGTCGGCAAGGCTGGCTTCCACGGTGTCGTGGAGGTCGATGAGCGGGGAAGCCTTCTTCGTCTGGGTCTCGATCTTCCGGTTGGAAATCCTGCTTATGGAGAGGATGATGCCGAAAGCGAGGCTGAAGCAGAGGAAGGCGGACGCGCCGTGGCTCAGCATAGGCAGAGTCTGCCCGGTGACAAGGCCGATGTCCGCGTTCACTATTATATGGATCATCGCCTGTCCGGAGATGAGGAGCACGAGGCCCATCACCGCGCATTTGGCGAATATGTTAGTGCCGCAGTTGCGCACTATAAGCACCCCCCGGGCGATCAGCGATATATACAAGATCATCACGGCCATACCTCCCAGCCAGCCGTATTCTTCAAGGATGAAGCTGTACATATAGTCCTCGGACATATCGGGCACAACATAACGCTGAGTGCTCTGGCCGGGGCCTTTGCCGAGGAAATGGCCCTGCTGGATAGCTATCTTCGCGCTGTAGGGTTGACGGAGTTTGTCCAGCACATTCTGCCTGTCCGAAGAGGTCCGGGCGAGGTGGTACTCTTTCACATCGTGGTTGGTGGTGTGGAAGAGGCGGGTAGGGAAGAGCGCGATGCGCTGGAACATCACGTGTTTGGTATTCTTTGTGATGCTATAGACGGTGAAGCAGCAGAGGAAGAGGATGATGCCAGCCGCGCCGGCGATGAAGATCTCCCTCACTTCGCCAGTGCCGATCGCGATGGTCAGCACGAGCACCAGGGCTATCATCAGAGCTGCTGTGTTGGAGCCCTTGACCATAACCATACCGGCGATGATGATAGTCGGGAGGTAAAGGAAAATGAGCTTCTTGGTCCACTTCTTCTTCAGCCAGTGGAAATGCTCGAGCTCGGAGAGCTTGTCAAGGAGCTTGAAATTGTCTCTCTTGATGGCGTCCACTCCCCAGGCTATGTACATAATCATCGCCACCTTCGCTATCTCGAAGACGTGGATCTGGATGCCCTTGACCCTGAGGAAACGCACTGCGCCGTTGATTTCGGGGGCTTCGATAAGCGTCCCCACACCGCCTATGAGCAGCAGGAAGATGAAACCGAACGCCACGAAGAATCCCAGCGAAGAGACCTTCCTGAAGAACTCTATGCTGCGTATCTGATAACAGACGAATATGCACACAAGCGCGATGCCCACTATCATTAGGTGGTCCATCACGATGTCGATACGGTCCATTTTCGGAGTGACAAGGCGCGACGAACTGGAGAAGATGCACACGATCGAGAAGAGGATGAGCATCAGCACGATGATCAGCACCACCTTGTCGCCGGCGAAGTTCTCAATGAAGTTCCAGAATTTCTTTCCCTTGTCGCTCATACTACAGATTCCTTACCGCTTCCTTGAATTTTTCTCCACGGTCTTCATAGCAGGTGAAAAGGTCGAAGCTGGCGCAGCAGGGGCTGAGGAGCACCACGTCTCCCGCCTCGGCGAACGCCGCCGACGCCTTCACAGCTTCCTCGGCGGAGAGGGTGTCGACCATCTTGTCCGCACCCACTATCTCCTCGAAAGCTTCGTGGAATTTCTTGTTGTCTATGCCCATACACACGATGGCCTTCACCTTCTGCCTGACCAGGGGTTTCAGCACTTCGTAGTCGTTGCCTTTGTCCGTGCCGCCCACTATCCATACGACCGGTTTGGTCTGGCAGTCGAGCGCGTACCACGCCGCATCCACGTTGGTGGCCTTGCTGTCGTTGATGTAGAGCACGTCCTTCACTTCCAGCACGGGCTCGAGCCTGTGCTCGATGGGCTGGAAGGTCTTCAGGCTCTTGCGGATCACGTCGTTGCGTATGCCCGCCGCCTTCGCGGCCAGCGCCGCCGCCATAGAATTATAGATGTTGTGCTTGCCGCCCAGCGCGAGCTCGCTGAGGTAGATCTCGCTCTCGTCTTCGCCGTAGCGCATCACTATCTTCTGCCCTTCGAGGTAGGCGCCCTGCTCCACTTCGTGCGTCTGCGACATAGGGAGCATCCGCGCCTGCAGCACTATCTTGCTGAGGTGGTCGATGGTGATCTTGTCGTCGGAATCGAATATGAAGCAGTCTTCCGGACGGAGGTTGCGCGTGATGCGGAACTTCGAGCGGACGTAGTTCTCCATGTTGTAGTCGTAGCGGTCCAGGTGATCGGGGGTGATGTTGGTGATGATGGCGATATCCGGGCGGAAATCGTAGCAGCCGTCGAGCTGGAAGCTGCTGATCTCGAGCACGTAGTAGTCGTGCTGCTCGGTCGCGACCTGCAGGGCGTAGCTCTTGCCTATGTTGCCGCCCAGCCCCACGTTGAGGCCCGCCTCTTTCAGCAGGTAGTATATTATGCTGGTAGTGGTGGTCTTGCCGTTCGAGCCGGTGATGCAGATCTTCTTCGCGGTGTCGTAGCGCGCCGCGAATTCTATTTCGGAGATGACGTGGATGCCCTTGTCCCTGAGGGCGCGCACCATGGGCGCAGTCTCCGGGATGCCGGGGCTCTTCACCACCTCGTCGGCGTCCAGCACCTTCTCGGGCGTATGGCCGCCTTCTTCATAGGCGACCTGCCAGTTGTCCAGCAGCGCCCTGTATTCGTCCTTCAGCTTTCCGTTGTCGGAAAGGAAGACGTCGAACCCTTTTACCTTTGCGAGGATGGCGGCTCCCACGCCGCTCTCAGCTCCTCCGAGTACTACTATTCTTCCCATAATCCTACCTTATCTTCAGCAATGCCAGGG
The DNA here is from genome assembly GCA_017538685.1 of Bacteroidales bacterium. The sequence continues at coordinate 4,993 of JAFYIK010000188.1, forward strand.
TGCCCACGGCCAGGACTATCCCGACCAGCCAGAAGCGCACTACGATACGCGGCTCCGGGATGCCCTGTTTCTGGTAATGGTGGTGAAGCGGGGCCATCAGGAACAGCCTGCGGCCCTCGCCGTATTTGCGTTTGGTGTATCTGAAATGCCCCCTCTGAAGGATGACGGACAGGCTTTCCATAAGGAAAATGCCGCAGAGGATGGGCAGAAGCAGCTCTTTGCGTATGAGCACGGCGCTCACTCCGATGACTCCTCCTATCATAAGGCTTCCCGTGTCGCCCATAAACACCTGGGCGGGGAAGGTGTTGAACCA
>JAFYIK010000189.1 GCA_017538685.1 Bacteroidales bacterium
GCTGCTGGCCGTTTCGTGCGGCCCCGCGATACAGGAGAGCGTCGATGCCGACGGCAACTACTCCGCAACCTTCAAGGCCGGCAAGCATTATATCCTCATTCCTTCGTCATATTCGGGCAAGCCGTCGAAGATGGACCTGCAGGTCGACGGGGCGAGCGTGTTCGAATTCGTGCAGGACGTGACTCTGGCCAACGATGCCATAGACTACTGGATTCCGGTGGACCTGTCGCCCTGCAAGGGCCGTGAAGTCACCCTTCTGCTGTCGGGAGTTTCGGAGTCCGATCCCGTGTACGGCGGCCTCAGGCTGTCAGACGAAATCGATATGGACTACGACGAGCCGCTGAGGATGGTGTACCACTTCACACCCCGCTTCGGCTGGAACAACGACCCCAACGGCCTGTTCTACAAGGACGGTGTCTGGCATATGTATTTCCAGCACAACCCCTACTCGGTTTTCTGGGGAAATATGACCTGGGGCCACGCCACGTCGAAGGACCTTATGCACTGGACCCAGCACGACAATGTGCTCCACCCCGACAGACTCGGAGCAATCTTTTCAGGCAGTGCGGTCATAGACAGGGATAATACCGCCGGTTTCGGCGAGAATGCAATAGTCGCAATCTATACTTCCGACCGCAACGGCGAGCGTCAGAGCATAGCCTATTCCAACGACGGCGGGTATACTTTCACCAAATATGACGGGAATCCGGTGATTCCGGACAACCCTGCTTCCCGCGACTTCCGCGACCCCAAGGTCTACTGGATCGGCGGACAGTGGGTGATGGCCATTTCCGTGCGTCAGGTGGTGGAGTTCTACGGTTCGTCCGACCTGCGCCACTGGAGGCTGCTGAGCAGTTTCGGAGAGGGCATCGGCTCGCACCGCAGCGTATGGGAGTGCCCCGACCTCCGCAAGTTCGAGTATGAAGGGCAGCAGAAGTGGGTGCTGTTCGTGACAATCGGAAACGACCCCAACCACGCCAACAACACCCAGTATTTCATAGGCGACTTCGACGGCGAACGTTTCACGGCAGACCCTCTGCCGTACCCTCTCTGGGTAGACCAGGGCGTGAACCAGTATGCCGGGCAGAGCTACTTCAATGCTCCTGACGGCAGGACTGTATTCCTGGCCTGGCTCACCAGCTCGGCGTTCTCGTCGACCGTGCCTGCCACCAAGTTCTTCACAGGAGGTATGACGCTGCCCCGCGAGTTGTCGCTCAAGAGCAACGGTCGTCATCCCATACTCGCCAGTGTTCCGGCCCCCGAGGTGTATGCAGCAAGAGGCAAGGCTTCGCCGCTGTCGCTCAAGGCCGGCGAACGTACTGTTATCCCCGGCGGGGACACGGGTGCCTGGGAGATCGACCTGACCTTCACCCCGTCCGGCCAGGAGCCGTTCGGCTTCATCCTCAGCAACGATGAGGGGGAGAAGGTGGTATATACCTTCAGGCCTTCCGAGGGTGTGCTGCTCACCGACCGCAGCGTGAGCGGCCTGCAGGCTTTCCCGAAGGAGGTGGCTTCTCCGGTGGTGTCTGTCATCCCGGTGCGCGACAGATACAAGGTGCAGCTCTTCTACGACCGTATGGTTTCGGAGATGTTCGTGAACGACGGCGACGCCGTTGTCACCAACTGCGTCTATCCTTCGGCCTATTATGACCACGTCGAGGTGTTCGGCGGCGCTGTGCCCGGCGACGTTATGTCTTATGAAATGAAATGATACAGGATATGGAAAAGAAACAAAGCAATCTCAGCAAGCTGGTCCCCATAATGTTCGCGTTCTTCGCGATGGGCTTCGTGGATATGGTGGGCACGGCTACCAACTATGTAAAGGCGGACTTCAACCTCAGCGACACGATGGCCAACTTCCTGCCGTCGATGGTGTTCCTGTGGTTCTTCTTCCTGTCGGTGCCGACGAGTCTGCTTATGAACCGCATAGGCAAGAGAAAGACGGTGGTACTCAGCCTCATCGTGACTGCTCTGGCCCTGGTGCTGCCCCTGTGCGGTTACAACTACCCGGTTATGCTGGCTTCGTTCTGCTTGCTTGGCATAGGCAACACTCTGATGCAGGTGTCGCTCAACCCGCTGATCTCCTGCGTGGTGAAGGGTGACAAGCTGGCCAGCTCCCTCACTTTCGGTCAGTTCGTCAAGGCTATAGCTTCGTTCAGCGCTCCGATTATCGCCAGCTGGGCAGCGGTTCGTTTCGGCAACTGGAGGATCCTGTACGGCACCTTCCTGGTGATAGGAGTGATAGCAACCCTGTACGTATGGCTCACCAGGATTGAGGAGGATGCCCCGGCAGAGAAAACTTCGAAGTTCAAAGACGTGCTCAAGCTTCTGGGCATCCCGACTGTGCTGATGCTGTTCTTCGGCATCGTGGCGCACGTGGGCATCGACGTTGGCGTAAACACCTGCGCTCCGAAGATACTTATGGAAAGGCTGGGCATTCCGCTCACCGAGGCTGCCATCGCCACCAGCGTGTATTTTCTGTTCAGGACTGTCGGCTGCCTTACCGGTTCGCTGATCCTGGCGCGCTGGGACCTGCGCAAGTTCTTTGCACTGAGCACGTTGCTGATGGTGCTTTCTATGGCTGGCCTGTTCATATGCCACAGCAAGCCCGGCATCTATGCCGCAATTGCGCTGGTGGGCTACGGCAACTCGAATATGTTCTCGATGATCTTCTCCAAGGCGCTGCTGTTTATGTCAGAGCGCAGGAACGAGATGTCCGGACTTATGATCATGGGCCTGATAGGCGGCACTATATTTCCCATACTGATGGGCGCGCTGTCGGACGCCATCGGCTCTCAGGTCGGTTCCGTGCTGGTCATCAGCCTCGGCGTCATCTATATGATTTACCTTGCATTCAGATTCCTTAAAACCGAGAAAGCCTGATGAAAACTGAAAGACCGATAGTGGGAATAGGCGAGATCCTGTTCGACCTGCTCCCTTCAGGTGCGCAGCTGGGCGGTGCGCCTGCGAACTTTGCTTATCACGTGTGCTGCCTGGGCGGCCGTGGCGTGGCTGTAAGTGCCA
>JAFYIK010000190.1 GCA_017538685.1 Bacteroidales bacterium
GATCCGCGCATGCCTACCCTTTGCGGCGTAAGGCGCAGGGGCTACACACCCGAGGCGCTCAAGATGTTCTGCGACAAGATAGGCGTTACGAAGCGCGACCAGCTCATGGACATCCAGCTGCTGGAGTGGTGCGTACGTCAGGACCTGAACGCCCGCAGCAACCGCTATATGGTGGTCTCGGACGATCCGATTAAGGTTACGCTCACGAACTGGCCGGAAGGCAAGGTGGAGTGGTTCGACTGTCCGCTCAACCCTGCAGAGCCGGAAGGCGCTACCCGCAAAGTTCCTTTCACCGGTGAACTTCTTATCGACAGGGCCGATTTTATGGAGGATGCTCCGAACAAGTTCTTCCGTCTCAAGCCCGGCGGGGAAGTGCGCCTGAAGTACACTTACATCATCAAGTGCAACGAACTCGTCAAGGACGAAAACGGAAAGGTCGTGGAGCTGAAGTGCACCTACGATCCCGCAACCCGTCCCGGCGGCGGCGAATGGCGCTCCGTGAAGGGTACCATCCACTGGGTCTCGACAGCCTTCATGAAGGAAATCGAACTCCGTCAGTACGACCGCCTCTTCACCCTCGCCGATATGAGCCAGGTGCCCGAGGACAAAGACTACAAAGACTTCCTTAACCCGGACAGCCTCGTCATCGAGAAAGGCTATGCCGAGCCCGCACTCCTCGAGGACAAATCCGGCATCGCCGTCCAGTTCGAGCGTGTCGGCTACTACATCGCCGACAAGGACTCCACCCCCGAGCATCCCGTCTTCAACAAGACCGTTGCGTTGAAGGATTCGTATAAACCCGAATAACGATGTACAGGAACTACCTGGTCCCGATTATTTTCTGCGTCCTGACCCTTGGCGTGGTCGGCTTCTTCACCTTCTATGTGGAGACACCGGACCCGGAGCGGGAGACCGAATATGACGTTGTCTTCAATTCCGCCACTCTCGAGCAGAAGATCATAGGCTTGTCCTACGATGAAATAGTCTCCCGCTATGAGCCCGCGGAAAAGATTACAGGCAAACAGAAAAGCGGCTATTTCTCGGCGCATTTCGATGACCTGAGGATATACACCAGGGGTGAAGATCACATCGTCCGCGGGATGACCGTCCAGTTCAAGAAAGGTGCTGCAGTTTCGGTGAAGCTGGACAAACCCGACGAGAAGGAAAGTATGGGCGCTTATCTGCTCAACCACAACCCCCTTGTCTGGCCTATGATCGACGCCGAGATTGGCACCCGCGACGTAACTGTCCATAAAGGCTCCGCCGAGGGCATATTGAAGTATCTTCTGCTTATTGCAGGCATCCTGTACATACTTTTGACAGGCGCAGGCGGATTCTTCATCATCTGGCCGCTGCTGACCTTGATCGTAAAGAAGATCGGCGGCTGGGGCGCCAGGGTTTTGGGCCTCGCGCTGGTTCTTGGCATCTCCTGGCTGTGGTTCCCGTTTGTGGCCTATTCTATGGATAATATCGGGCTCTTTATGGGAGTCGGCGGTTTCGTGGAGTTAATTGGCCTTATAGGTCTGCTTACCGGCACCCGAAAGCACGTTCCCGTTTACAGCGGCTCGTCGTCATCATCTTCTTCGTCATCGTATTCCCCTCCGTCCCCGTCGGCATACTGGGGAAGATATCAGATCCGTGTTCCCAGGGAGCTCGCAATGAACCACGTCGAACTTCTCTGGTATCTGCTTATCGCGGACCCTGACACGGATACCGCCTGGAATCTTCATACTGATATCTCGAACCAGCTTCATATCTCTGACGACGACTATGGTGTTGCGATCCAGAAGAGTACTCCCGATGACTATACTCCCTCCGTTATGAAACCGGTCTATGATGTCCACAGAAGGGAGTTCGTAAAGGACTATTGCCGCATCATTCTCGACGGTAAGACAATGCTGAAAGCATCCGTCCTCTACAAAGCCGCGGAACTTGCCGTTGCCCTGGGCGTTGAAATGCAGGATTTCCTTGACACCGTCAAGTACATCGCCGAAAACGAATACCACCTCTCCCAACCCTGGATCAACAAAGACATTGACATCTAAATAGTTCCCCGGGCCCCGACCGGCCCGGCCCCGTGCATACCTCCCCTCATTTCTGGGGAGGTATGTGCGTTTTAGGCCGTTTTCGCACATACCTTCGGTCATTTCGCCGAAGGTATGCACGCCCTGACGGGGTCGAGTATGACTAAAAGGCGGGGCGCCGATCAGATATACATATTGACGATCGCTTCGTAGAGTTCCTGCTGGCCGGAGGTCTGGCGGGGCTCGCCGGCGGAGCGGGCGTAGTCGGCGGCCTGCTCGAGGGTGAGCTTGCCGTCCTCGAAGTCCTTGCCGATGCCCGCGTCGTAGGAGGCGTAGCGCTCCTTCAGCATAGCGGGGATCGGTGACTTCTCGAGGATGTCGGCTGCAACGAGCAGGGCGCGGGCCATAGCGTCCATACCTGCCACGTGGGCGATGAGGATATCCTGAAGGTCGGTGCTGTTGCGGCGGGTCTTGGCGTCGAAGTTGGTGCCGCCCACGAGGCCGCCGTTGCGGATGATTACGAGCATAGCCTGAACCAGTTCATAGATGTCGATAGGGAACTGGTCGGTGTCCCATCCGTTCTGGTAGTCGCCGCGGTTCGCGTCGATGGAGCCGAGAAGGCCGGCGTCGGAGGCGCACTGAAGCTCGTGCTCGAAGGTGTGGCCGGCGAGGGTGGCGTGGTTCACTTCGATATTGACCTTGAAGTCCTTGTCAAGGCCGTGGGCGCGGAGGAAACCGATGACGGTCTCCGTGTCAGCGTCGTACTGGTGCTTTGTAGGCTCCATAGGCTTGGGCTCGATGAGGAAAGTGCCCTTGAAGCCCTTGCTGCGGGCATAGTCGCGGGCCATCCTGAGCATAGTGGCCATATGCTCCTTCTCACGCTTCATATCGGTGTTCAGAAGGCTCATATAGCCCTCGCGGCCGCCCCAGAACACGTAACACTCGCCGCCGAGCTCGATGGTGGCGTCGATCGCGTTCTTGATCTGAAGCATAGCGCGCGCAGCGGCATCGAAATCCGGGTTGGTGCTGGCGCCGTTCATATAGCGCTTGTGCGAGAAAACGTTGGCGGTGCCCCAGAGGAGTTTGATGCCTGTTTCGGCCTGCTTCTGCTTGAGATAGGCGACTATGGCCTTGAGATTGGCCTCATATTCTGCGGGATCGTCGGACGGGTCTATGATGTCCACATCGTGGAAGCAGTA
>JAFYIK010000191.1 GCA_017538685.1 Bacteroidales bacterium
AACATAGGGGTAGCGTCCTTTGAAGGAGCGGACATGATGACCTTCTTGGCGCCGGCCTTGAGGTGTGCCTCGGCAAGTTCTGCGGTGAGGAAGAAACCGGTGCTCTCGACCACTACATCAACCTTGAGTGCGCCCCAGGTAATGTTTGCAGGATCCTTCTCGCAGAAAACCTGAATCTTGTTACCGTCGACGATGAGGAAGTTCTCCTCAACCTTGATGTCGTGCTTGAACTCTCCGTGGACGGAGTCGTACTTAAGCATGTAAGCGAGATAATCGGGATCGAGAAGGTCGTTGATACCGACGACTACGATGTCCTTACCGAAGTTCTCAACTGCTGCACGGAAGACCATACGACCGATACGGCCAAATCCGTTAATACCAAGTCTAATCATTGTTTTAAAGATAAATATTAAGTGTTAGTACAATATATGCACATTTTTGCGTTCCAAAGTTAAGAAAAAATAGCGAAAATCAATTACTTTTGTGCAAAATACGATTGAGGATGAAGATTTTGCTTACAAACGACGACGGATACCAGGCCAAAGGCCTCCAGACTCTCGTCCGGGTGATGAAAAAATTCGGCGAAGTCACCGTCGTAGCCCCCAAGAAACACCAGTCAGGAATGTCGATGGCCATCTCCATCGGCCTGAAGCCCCTGGCCTTCAAAGACCTCGGCGTGGTGGACGGCGTGCGCTGGATGTATCTGGACGGGACCCCGGCCAGCTGCGCCAAGTTCGCTATGGATGAAGTGTTCAAGGACGGCAAGCCTGACGTAGTGATAAGCGGAATCAACCACGGCCTCAATTCCAGCACGGCAATGTGGTACAGCGGCACGATAGGCGCCGCACGCGAGGGCGCATTAGGCGGCTCTCCGTCCATAGCCGTGTCGCTGGACAATCTCAGCGCCGACGCTGACTTCACGGTGGTGGAGCAGCTCTTCCCGGCTATCTTCGAAAAGCTGATGGCAAACATCCCGGAGGGGCGTCCGATCATCTACAACGTGAATTTCCCCAATCTGCCGGCAGACAAGGTACGCGGCGTGAAAATTGCAACCCAGGGCAGTGAGAGCTGGGTCAACGAGTTCGTACCCTACGACCCTGAACTGCTTGAGCAGTACGGTCTGCTGTTCGGTTCGACCGCCCACGACGTGCCGGAACCGGAGGATGGCGAAGTATATTATATGATGGCCGGTGACCTCGTGCCTTCGCCGCTTAACGACGAAAACACGGACAACCGCGTGACCGAAGCGGGTTATGTCGCGATTACTCCCCACAGCCTGGACAACACCGATTGGGAAGCCGTGGACAGGCTCTCGAAACTGTTTGATTAGATGAAGTACTACCTGATAGCCGGCGAGGCTTCGGGCGATCTGCACGCCTCGAACCTTATGAAAGGCCTCAAGGCCGAAGACCCGGGAGCGGAGTTCCGCTTCGTGGGCGGAGACCTTATGGCCGCTGTCGGGGGAGAACTTGTCAGGCACTACAAAGAAGGCGCGGCGATGGGAGTGTCGGACGTGCTCCGCAAGGCCGGGACCATACTCGGCGCGCTGAAGGCCACTAAAGCCGATATTATCGAATGGAAACCGGACGCCGTGATTCTGATCGACTACCCGGGCTTCAATATGAAGATAGCGAAGTTCGCGCACGACCGCGGACTTAAGGTGTTCTATTACATAGCGCCCAAGACCTGGGCCTCGCGCGAGGGCCGCAACCGCAAGCTGAAAAAGTACGTGGACAAGCTCTTTATAGTGTTCCCGTTCGAGATCCCTTACTTCACGCAGAAGGGGATACCGTTCGTCTACAAAGGCAACCCGCTGGTGGATGCCGTGGAGGCTGCAGAGTTCACGGAAGTGGCTGAAAAGCCCTATATCGCGCTGCTGGCCGGCTCCCGCAAGGGAGAGATCTCCCGTATGATGCCCGTCTGTATGGAGGTGGCCGACAGGCTGCACGCACTGCCGGAATACAAGGATTGGAAGTTCGTTCTCGCAGGCGCGCCTGCCCGGAGCGCGGAGGACTATTCCCGCTGGCTCGAGGGGCGTGACTATGTCCGTCTGATGTTCGGGCAGACATACAGCGTGCTGCACGGCGCACAGGCGGCTGTCATCAATTCCGGCACCGCTTCGCTCGAGGCGGCCCTCATCGGCGTGCCGCAGGTGGTCTGCTGGTCTACCTCAGCCGTCACGGCCTTCCTCGCCCGTAAAGTCTTCAGGGTGATGGACCATATCAAGTACATCAGCCTTGGTAACCTTATCCTGGACCGTCTGGTGTTCCGCGAGCTGGTGCAGGAAGATTTCACGGCCGATGCAGTCCTCGCAGAGGTGCGCAGGCTGGTCGAGGACCAGGCCTACCGCGGGAAGATGCTCGACGGTTATTCCGAGATAAAGAAAGCCCTCGGAGGCGGGGGCGCTTCGAGGGCTGTGGCTCGGGAAATGATTTCCCTTATTTGACGTATATTTTTGCCGTAAGGCTTTCCTTGCTGCCGTTATTGAAAGTGACGGTGGCGCTGATCGTGTGCATACCGGCGGTAAGGTTGGCGCTTATTCCGGCCTGCTCGGTGCCGTCGTAGGACCAGGTGAAGGATTTGACGGGTGAAGATCCGGGAACAAGTTCGAAGAAACAGGTGTCTCCGGCCTTGGGATCCGAAGGAACCAGTATATAGGCTGCGTCCACTGCCGGAACCGAAGAAGCCAGATAGACCCTGGTAGGATTGTACTGGTCTTTGGAATAGTCGTAGGATGCTTTGCCCTTGACCATCTCCCAGTCTCCGGCGCTGGTTTTATAGTAGAGCACCACGCGGTCGCCGAAAGTCACGTCTCCTTTGATCGTGCAGCTGATGTCCGTGAAAGCAATGAGGTAGTATGCCTCCAGGTCAAGTGTGACTTCATCGGAGATGAATTCCTTGAGTTCTCCCTTCCAGTTGACGAGAGCGGCTTTGATAGCGCCCTTATAATCGACATAGGGGTTGAGGTTCGCAAGCACGTTGGCCCCCACCTTGAATTGCTTGGAAAGGACCTTTCCGGATTGGAGGTACAGTCCTACGCTGGTTCCGTCCGCACAATCATAGCCGATAGGACCTGACATCTCGATGTCATCCCCTTCACGGTCGGGGCAGAGGTTGATGACCATATCCTGACTATCAGGGAAAGAGTACGAGCCGGGAATCTTAAGGGAAAGGGTGAAGAAACCATTGTCTTCGCCGTCCCATCCCCAGTTGATATGGATGTAATCTCTGGTGTCGTAGCCGTCACAGACGAACTGGTGCCCTCCGTCGGATCCGTTTCCTCCGTAGAGGATGGGCCTGCCCTCATTGATTTCCTTCTCGATCATCCTGGTCCATTCGGCATCTTCATAGGAGTCTCTATAGACAAGCTGTGCTGAAGCGGAATAAGACATATGCTCCGTAAGAGCCTTGACGATATCCTCAGAATAAGCACCGGTCCCGCCACCACCATAATTGTAGTTGGCCTGAACCATCACTCCGCAGTCGTGTACCAGCTGGGCGACGGCGTTTTTCTGGGCGCTGTTTTCGGAGCCTTTGTACTCAAACGGCATCAGGGTGTAGTCGTAATTGTGGTCGTCGATGCTGTAGCTCGGGATACTCACTTTCCTGTTGAAATCGCTGGTGTACTGATATCCTCCGATGGTGCCTTTGCCGTGCTCCGGCCACTCCCAGTACCTGATGACCTCCGACATTGCGGTGGCGACGCAGCCGCTTATGGCAGTATGCTTTCCGTCGTTCTCGGTAACGGTGGGACAAAGGTCGTTATAAGGTGAATCCTGGCCCCAGAGAGGAGTGTCGAGCACTTTCCCTGCGGCGGATTTGGTCCTGTAGCCGGCAGTTTTCCATAAAGCCTTGACCTCGGTGGTGGGCTTCATCCTGTCTTCACGCGCTCTTCGGATTGCCTTATCGTATCCTCCCATCCAGGACTTGAAATTGACGGGCATACGTTCGGTGTTGAGTCTGCCTGTATCGCTGTAACCGAGCACCGGGATCGCAGCGTCTTCGGCTGAAACAATGATCCAGCCGCCTTCGTTTCCGTTGAAAAGATAGAATGCGTCCGAAGCGTAAGAAACTTCGGTGACTTCGCAGTCAAGCCATCTCTGGGCGATTACCCTGGCCTGCTGCCTGTCGATCGTGTCGGCGAATGAAACAAGAGCTGCTAAGAGAGCCGCAAAAGTGATAATTAACTTCTTCATACTATTCCGACAAGATTATATATCCATACTCTTTATTGTCGTCGAGCATCCAGGCAAGGCCGTCGCCGAATTTCACCGTTGTGGCCGTGGATGTGTAGTCCGGCTCGAATTCTTCGATTCCGAAGCTTCTCACGCTCACTGTGGATGAATGGCCTTCAACTGAGTAAACCATCTTGGAGCTGAGTTCGAACATCTTGCCTTCTGCGGGGCTCATAAGCCTCCATCCGGCCAGCTCCCTGCCTTCCAGCATACTGTACTGGTTCTCGCCGGGGGAGTATGTAAACATAGGGGTGGCCGCTCCGTTGGTCATCTTATAGAGGCCGGGGTCGGTGATTTCAGTCAGTTCGGCGCCTTCGGCGATGGGGTCGAGATACTCGAAGGTGGGTTTCGGGGTCCAGTCAGCCTCGTTCACGGCGAAGTTGATGTTCCTGCCTGCGTTATTCGTGCTGAGCACGATAAGCCTTGCGTTGGAGTATTGCTTCTCGGCTGCGAACTGGGTTTTTGTGCTCATCAGGGCGGTGTACTCGCCGGCGTCGGTCTTGATGCTCAGCGTGAGCGCCGTTTTCTGGGGGGCGATGATGGCTTCATAGGCCTGGACGCCCTCGGCTGTGGTCTCCGTAAGATGAGCGTGGATATCCACTTTCTCGCCGGTGACCCTGACGTCCGCCTTGTCCATATTGAACTGGACGGTCGGGTAGGCGTTGAGGCATACGTCCTTCACGGGGCTGCCGGAGTCGTTGCGGAGGTAGAACACGAACTTGCTCATCTTCTGGGCGAAGGTGAACTCCACGGCGGGGTCGGAGGTCGCGGCCTTGGCTACGGCGACCATAAGGGCCGAAGCCTTGAATGCGGCGTCGGTAGTCTGGTCGGGCTCGGCTGAGAACACCACGTAGCCGCCGTCGTTGTATTCAGCGGTGTAAGGATAATATGCCATAAAGGTGACTGCGCTGTCGGCTGGCATAACCGCCGGCCAGTAAAGGGTGCTGCCGGGCTTGAGCGAGCCGGAATCATAGGTCATCTTGACATTTATATACGACAGGGGGGAGTCCATCGACACGCCCACGAGGTCTCCGTTTTGGAGTACCTTGTCTTCAGTCTTGAATACGAGCTGGTCGCCGTGCTTTACCTTGTTGTCGGGTTCGTGGTCGCAGGCAATCGCCAGCGCCGCAACGGCGATTAGGGATAAGATTTTTTTCATAGCCCAAAGGTAATGATTTTTTAGATATTCTTACTAAATTTGAAGGTTGTACCCTTGCAGTAACATAAAATCAATATAAGTATGAAAAAGTCTCTCGTAATTGCAGCCGGCCTGATTGCCCTAAGCATCAGCGCTTCAGCGCAAACCCAGAAACCGAAGGTTAATTTCCCCGAGTACAAATTCACCACCCTCAAAGAGCTCCCCGTCACTTCCGTGAAGAACCAGAAGAGCAGCGGAACCTGCTGGGCCTACTCGACCATCAGCTTCGTGGAGTCCGAGATTATCCGTATCAACGGCATCACGGATCCCGAGAAGTATCCTGATCTGTCCGAGTTCTTCGTGGTCAGCCACTCATATTCGGAGCGTGCCGTGAAGTATGTGATGCTTGACGGCGCCCTGGCTTTCCGCGTGGGCAGCGAGGCTGACGACGTGCTGCACGTCATCCGCGACTGGGGAATCGTGCCCAACTGCGAGATGACCGGTATGAACTACGGCACTGACCTTCCGAAGCAGGCCGAGCTTGATGCGGTCCTCAAAGGCTATATGGACGCTGTCGTGAAGAACCCGAACAGGACTCTCACCACAGCCTGGAAGCGCGGTCTGGATGCTATCCTCGCCGAGTATCTCGGCAAGTATCCCGAGACTTTCACCGTGGACGGAGTCGAGTACACCCCCGAGAGCTATCGCGACGCCCTGAACTTCAATCCGGACGATTATGTGACCATCACATCCTTCACCCATCACCCGTTCTACACCTGGTTCCCGATCGAGGTCTGCGACAACTGGCGCTGGGATGAGTCCTACAACGTCCCCATCGACGAATTTATGGAGATCCTGGACTACGCCCTCGAGAACGGTTACACTGCAGCTTGGGGCGCGGATGTCAGCGAGCCCGGTTTCACCCGCGACGGCCTTGCCATCCTTGCTGACGTGGAGCTTACGAACGCTGGTTCCGACCAGGCCCACTGGGTGGGCTACGGCGAGGCGAACGACACCGCCAGGAAGCCCAAGAACGGCTCCAAGACCAACAACGTAGTGGAGAAGGAAGTCACCCAGGAGTCGCGTCAGTTCGAGTATGAGAACAAAACTATGACCGACGACCACGGTATGCATATCTTCGGCACCGCCCAGGATCAGTGGGGAGGCAAGTATTACCTCGTGAAGAACTCCTGGGGCGAGACCGGCAAGTACGACGGTATCTGGTATGCCAGCGAGCTCTTCGTCAAGGGCCAGAGCCTGGATATTATGATCCACAAGAGCGCCCTTCCCGCTGAATTTGTGGAGAAGCATCCGAACGTCCTCCGATAGCGATGTCGCTTAAGAAGTATATTCCGGACCTGATCACCTCGCTCGGCCTCGCCTGCGGCGTGCTGGGCGTGGTCTTCGCCCTTGAGGGCAAAATCTGGCTCGCGTTCCCGCTGATGCTCGCCGCGTCCGTTTTCGATTTCTGCGACGGACTCGCGGCCCGCGCCCTGGACGCATATTCCGAACTCGGCAAGGAACTGGATTCGCTCAGCGATATGGTGAGCTTCGGCGTGCTGCCGGCAGTGATGCTCTACAACCTGATGAAGTCCTGCACGTTCTCTTCGAGCGCCTGGTGTCTGGTGCCACTGCTTCTGGCGGTGTTTTCCGGCCTGCGGCTGGCGAAGTTCAACGTGGACCCGCGTCAGCACAGGAGCTTCGTCGGCCTGCCGACCCCGGTCGCTGCGCTGCTCTGCGGTTCGCTCTGCTACTTCGTAGCCTGGGAGCCCGCTTCGCTGCTCGCGACCCTCTCCGGCGGCCTCGTGTTCGTGCCGGCGCTCACAGTGGTCCTTTGCGCCCTGCTGGTGTGTGAAGTGCCTATGTTTTCGATGAAGGTGGCGGCGGACGACACCAAAACCATCCTTCTTAAGAGGATATCGTTCATAGTGGAAATAGCTGTTATCGTGGCGGCGGTGCTGCTCCTCGGCCGTAACTGGTCGCTGGCAGTGACGCTGTCCTGCGTGCTCTATATCCTTAAAAACCTGGTTTACGCAATCTTCAAAGTCTAGATGAAAAGAGCTTTCATATTTCTGCTGCTTCCGCTTCTGGCGCTCGGCGCCTGCAAGCCCAAGGAAGTGTCGGAAAGGCCTGTCATAGAGTTCGTTTCGGAAGTCGTTCAGGAAAGGGGCAATCCCTGGCATCAGATGCTGGACGCTTTCAATCCCAGAAATCCGAACGGTAATATAGTCGTGTGCGGTCCGCTGGAGGAAGTCAGGCCTATGTCGGCTTCGCTCCTTCGCTTCGACCGCTTCGACAACGTAGACGCCCGCCCGGTGCGCGACTCCCTGCTCGATTTCAGCGGGGAAGTGGTGACCAGGGTCATTCTGGGCGACAGGCGCCCTCTGTCGGCCGTGCAGACGGAAGAGGGAGTGAAGAACCTGCGCGAGTTGACGGTGAGGGCGGCGCTTGCCTGCCTGGACACCACCGGTCGGCGCATTCCCGGAAAGGTGGTGATCCTCACATCCTCCGCTATGGCGGCCTACGGCAAGTACGACCTGGATTCGCTGCTGCGCGCCTTCCATATCGCGGACGCGGTCTATTTCCCGCTCGACCTTATGGCGGACAAGGTGCTCGCGAAGCAGGATGCCAGGGTGGGAATAGTCTCCCCTCAGCCGGAGCAGATTTACGAAGAATACTTCAAGTACCGCGACGAATTCGAAGGAATGCACGTGGGCGTGTACCCGAAGGAAATGCTCCTGGACAGCGTGGGAGTGGCCGATACCCTCGCCCTGGACGTGCTGCTTCTGGACGACCCGTCGGTCAGCGCCGACACTCTCCGCACCCGCTTCCCCGGCGTGGAGATCGTGACTCCCGGCGCAGTGACCTGCGAGGCCTGTTTCAAAGCTATGCGCAGGCGCAATATTTTCACGCACAGGGTCGCTTATCCGAAGAGGGAAACCTTCACCGCCCTTATGAATGAAGATTCGGAGTTTATCCTGACAGATTCAGATGACAGAGAACTCTTTTAAGCCGTCCATCACTCCGGAAGAGCTGGAAAAACTCCCGCTGGAGGCCTTCAAGGGGGAAATTGTCGTCATCGACGCACCCGGCATCGAGTACTACAAAGCCCTGCAGTACCTTCGCAGACAGAAGGTTCTGGGCTTCGACACTGAGACCCGCCCCGTCTTCGAGCCCCATCAGCCCCACCACGGAGTGGCTCTCCTTCAGCTTTCCGGCCCGGACAAAGCCTTCCTTTTCAGAGTGTGCAAGATGGGCCTCAGGCGCAGGCTCCGTTATCTCCTTTCCAACCCCGGGATAATCAAGGTCGGAGCCGCTTCCGGCGACGATGTCCGCTGCCTGCAGAGGCTCGCCCCGTTCGAAGGAAAGGGCTTCGTGGACCTGCAGAAGATAGGTTGGGAGTGGGGAATCAAAGATAAAAGCGTCAAGAAGATGGCCGGGCTCATACTCGGCATACGCATCTCCAAGACCCAGCAGCTGTCGAACTGGGAGACGGAGAATCTGTCCGCCGCTCAGCAGCTCTATGCAGCCACTGACGCCTGGGTCTGCCGTGAGATGTACCTTAAACTGAAAGACACAGTCAAAAAGCCGCTTAAGTTTGATGAGCAAGGTAATATTAAAGAAGGATAGGGAAGGGAGTCTTTTGAGATTCCATCCCTGGGTGTTCTCCGGAGCAATTGCACAGGTGGTCGGCAAGCCCTCGGAGGGCGATGTGGTCACGGTGCAGGCCTCCGACGGCGCCGTGCTCGGCTGCGGGCACTACCAGATAGGCAGCATCGCCGTGCGTATGCTCTCGTTCGAGATGGACAACCTGGACCAGTCGTTCTGGACGGACTCCATCCGGGCGGCCTACCTGGCCCGAAAGGCCTTCGGGCTGGTGGATAATGCGCAGACCAACTGCTACCGTCTTGTCCACGGCGAAGGCGACAGCCTGCCCGGACTCATAATCGACTGGTACGACGGCGTCTGCGTGATGCAGGCCCACAGCGTGGGAATGTTCCGCGCGAAAAAGCAGATCACCGACGCGCTCATCGCGGTCTACGGCGACCGCCTCAAGGCCGTCTACGACAAGAGCTCCGGCACCGCGCCTTTCAAGGCGGGGCTGGACCTCATCGACGGATATACTTACACCGCACCGGGCTTCTCCGGGGCGGAGGCGGTAGTGCTCGAAAACGGGCATCAGTTCTACGTGAACTGGGACGAAGGGCAGAAGACCGGATTCTTCCTGGATCAGCGGGAGAACCGCGCGCTCGTGGCCCGTTACGCTGCCGGCCGCAAGGTCCTGAACCTTTTCTGCTACACCGGCGGCTTTTCGATCTACGCCCTTGCGGCCGGCGCGCTGCACGTGGATTCGGTGGACTCGTCGGCCAAGGCTATGGCTATGGTGGACCGCAACGTCGCGCTCGGCGGCTTCGCGGACAGGCACACGTCCTACTGCGCCGATGCCATAGAGTTCCTCGCCACCGCTCCTGAAGGAAAGTACGACCTGATGGTCGTGGATCCGCCGGCATTCGCCAAGCATCGCGGCGTGCTGCGCAATGCGCTGCGCGCTTATCAGCGCCTGAACGCCGCCGCGATTGCGAAGGTAGCGCCCGGCGGACTCATCTTCACTTTCTCGTGCTCGCAGGTGGTTGACAAAGAGGCGTTCGCGCTGGCGGTGTTCAGCGCCGCCGCCCAGGTAGGCCGCCGCGTGCGCATAGTGGACCGTCTGTGCCAGCCGGCAGACCACGCAGTGAACATTTATCATCCCGAAGGAGAATACCTCAAGGGACTGCTTTTATATGTAGAATAGTCTATGGGCAATCTGAGATTTGATGTGGTGCAGGAGTCCTTCAAGAAGAAGGCCGTCGCCGTGGATGTCCCTGCCGGCAAGCCGTCCGACTATTTCGGCTCGCTGGTGTTCGGACGCAGCAATATGCGCAAATACCTGGACGAAGACACATTCCAGCGTCTTGTGCACTGCATCGACGATTGGATTCCCCTGGACAGCGCCACCGCCGACAAGGTGGCCGAAGGAATGAAGGTCTGGGCCATAGAGCACGGAGCAACTCACGTGACGCACTGGTTCCAGCCGCTTACCGAAGGCACTGCCGAAAAGCACGATTCCTTCCTCACGCCAGACGGCGCAGGGGGAGTGATCGAGCAGTTCGACGGCAAGTCGCTGGTGCAGCAGGAGCCGGACGCATCGTCGTTCCCTAACGGCGGCATCCGCGCTACCTTCGAGGCCAGGGGTTACACAGCCTGGGATCCCACCTCGCCCGTCTTCATTCAGGACGACACCCTCTGCATACCCTCCGTTTTCGTGGCTTACACCGGCGAAGCGCTGGACTATAAAACCCCTTTAAAGAAGGCCTTGAAGGCTGTCAACGACGCCGCGGTGCCGCTGTGCAAGCTATTCGACCCCAAGGTCCAGAGGGTTTATTCCTACCTTGGCTGGGAACAGGAGTATTTCCTGGTGGACGAGGACCTTTTCGCCGCCCGCCCGGACCTTATGCTCACCGGCCGCACCCTGATGGGCCATTCATCCTCGAAGAGCCAGCAGCTGGGCGACCACTACTTCGGCTCCATCCCTTCGAGGGTGGCAGCGTTTATGAAGGATGTGGAAATCGCCGGCTATGAGCTTGGCATTCCGCTTAAAACGAGACACAACGAAGTGGCGCCCAATCAGTTCGAGATGGCGCCCGTCTACGAAGAGGCGAACCTGGCGAACGACCATAATCAGATGATTATGAATGTGATGACGCGCCTTGCACGCAAGCACGGTTTCGTAGTCCTGTTCCACGAAAAACCTTTCGAGGGCATCAACGGCAGCGGCAAACACAACAACTGGTCGATAGGCACGGACACCGGCGTGTCGCTCCTGGCTCCCGGCAAGGACGCAAAGGGAAACCTCCAGTTCGTGACCTTCTTCGTGAACGTGCTTGCCGCCGTGCAGCGCCACAACGGCCTGCTGAAGGCCAGCGTGGCCAGCGCGAACAATGCGCACCGTCTGGGCGCGCACGAAGCGCCTCCAGCCATCGTGTCCGCCTTCCTTGGCGACACTATGACCGAAGTGCTTCGCAAACTGCGCGAGCTGCCTTCCGGCACCCCGATAGAGATCGCCGGCAAGAAAGGCCGTCGCGTGGGGCTTGTGGAGATCCCAGAGATCTTCGTGGACAACACGGACCGCAACCGTACTTCTCCTTTCGCCTTTATCGGCAACCGCTTCGAATTCAGGGCAGTGGGCTCGAGCGCGAACTGCGCCGGCGCATTGACCGTGCTCAGCGCTGCCGTGGCTCAGCAGATCAAGGCTTTTACTGCCTGCGTGGAGCAGGCTATGGCCGGCGGAAAGCAGCTCGAGATAGCTGTGATGGACTGCCTGAAACCCCTTATCGGCCAGGTGCTGGACACCGTGTGCTTCGACGGCAACGGTTACTCCGATGACTGGAAGAAAGAGGCTGCAAAGCGCGGACTGGACACGGAGAGCAGCATCCCGCGTATGTTCAGCAGGTTTACCGCTCCCGAAGCGGTGGAGCTGTTCACTAAGCTGGGCGTGTACAGCGAGAAGGAGCTGGAGGCCCGCAACGACGTGAAGTGGGAGACTTATTCCACCAAGGTGCTCATAGAAGCGCGTATGGCCGCCCGTATGGCCATCAATCATATTCTTCCGGCCGGTATGGAATATCAGCGCCGTCTGCTCGGGAATCTGGACCTGCTGAGGCAGAACTTCCCGCACGACTGGCACAAGATGGCCGAGACCCAGAAAGGACTCATCAGTGAATGCTCCGCCCTGCTGGCCGACATCAAGACCCGCACGGATGCCCTTAACGCCGCCAGGGAAGCCGCCGAAGCGCAGGAAGACTCCTATTCGAAGGCAGTGGCGGCGGAGAAGGCGGCTGATGCCCTAAGGCTTCTGCGTGAGAGTGTGGACAAGCTGGAGGAGATTACCGACAACGCGCTCTGGCCTCTTCCGAAGTATCGCGAACTGTTGTTTATCAACTAATGGAGAAGATTCTCATCCTGGACTTTGGCTCTCAGGTGACGCAGCTCATAGGCCGTCGTCTGAGGGAGCTCAACGTTTATTGCGAAATATACCCCTACAACAAAGTCCCGGCCCTGGACGGGAGCGTGAAAGGCCTGATCCTGTCCGGCAGCCCCTGCAGCGTCCGTGACGCTAACGCACCGCAGGTGGATTTGACTGGGATTCGCGGACATCTCCCGCTGCTTGGCATCTGCTACGGTGCGCAGTACCTTGCGAACTGCTACGGCGGTAAGGTCGAGGCTTCGGGCAGCCGTGAGTACGGCCGCGCTATGCTGCGGACCGTGATGGATTCGCCGCTGCTCAAGGACGTGGGCACGGTGACGCAGGTGTGGATGTCGCACGGCGACACCATTTCGGCCCTGCCCGCCGGCGCGGAGGTGATAGCTTCGACCGCGGACGTGGTAAATGCGGCTTTCCAGTTCAAGGGCGAGCAGACCTATGCCGTGCAGTTCCATCCGGAGGTCTACCACACCCTGGAAGGCACGCAGATGCTCTCCAATTTCGCGCTGGACATCTGCGGCTGCAAGGG
>JAFYIK010000192.1 GCA_017538685.1 Bacteroidales bacterium
ACGGACGCGTTCGGCACATCCACGCCGACTTCTATCACCGTGGTGGAGACGAGGATATCGGCCCTTCCCGCAGCGAATGCGTCCATATTGAAATTCTTCACTTCCGTGGCCTGCTGGCCGTGGACCATCGCGGTCTTGTACTGCGGCAGCGGAAATTCCCTCATTATGTCTTCATACCCGCGTTCCAGGTTGCTAAGGTCCAGCTTGTCGTTCTCGAAAATCATAGGATAAACCACGAACACCTGCCGCCCCTTCGCAATCTCCTGGCGCATAAAGTTGTACACCGCCGGCATCTTTGCCGGGGTGTGCAACGTGGTGCGCACGGGCTTGCGCCCCGGCGGCATTTCGTCGATAACCGACACGTCCAGGTCGCCGTAGACCGTCATCGCAAGGGTCCTCGGAATGGGCGTCGCCGTCATCACGAGCACGTGTGGTGGTATTCCATCCGGGCCCTTAGCCCAGAGCTTCGCCCTCTGGTCGACTCCGAATCTATGTTGTTCGTCTATTACCGCGAATCCCAGATTCTTGAAAACCACATTGTCTTCTATCAGCGCGTGGGTGCCGACAAGCAAACCTATCGAACCGTCTTCCAGTCCGGCGTGGATCTCGCGGCGGTCTTTGACTCCCGTGGAGCCGGTAAGCAAGGCGCATTTCACCGAGGTGTTCGCCAGATACTTCCTTATATTATTGAAATGCTGCTGGGCGAGCACTTCTGTGGGGGCCATAATGCAGGTCTGGTAACCGTTGCCTGTCGCGAGCAGGCAACTCAGGACGGCCACCAGGGTCTTTCCGGAACCCACGTCGCCCTGAAGCAGGCGGTTCATCTGGTGCCCGGACATAAGGTCCGCACGGATTTCCTTGATCACCCTCTGCTGGGCCCCGGTCAGCTGGAACGGCACGGATTTATAGCAGGCGTTGAAATCTTCGCCGACTTTCGGCATCACGATTCCGTTGTCTGCGCGCGAACGTATGTATTTCTGTTTGAGAAGGCTGAGCTGCAGCAGGAAGAGTTCCTCGAACTTCAGCCTGCGGGTAGCTTTCTGCAGGGCATAGGTGTCCGCCGGAAAATGAATGTTTTTCAGCGCATACTGAAGGCTGCAGAGCCCCAGCTCGCCCAGCACGTAATCGGGCAGGGTTTCAGTGACCTCCGGCAGGCAGAGGGCGAGCGCCGCGCTCTGCATCTTGCACATCACCTTTCCGGTGATTCCGGCGGTCTTCAGGCGCTCCGTGCTGGGATAAACTCCCGTTAGCACGCCCTGCGACATATTGCCCTCCTGCGGAGTGTCCACTTCCGGGTGCACAATGTTATAGCGTCCGTTGAACTCCGACGGCTTACCGAAAAAGATAAATACCTGGCCGGGCGCGAGCCGCTCGTAATTCCACCGCACTCCCTTGAAGAAGACCATCTCCATCCTTCCAGTGTCGTCTTCCACTATCACGCTCAGGCGCTTCGCGGCGTTGAAATGGATCTTCTCGCCATCCGTCGGGACTATGGAATTCCCCGGACCGTAGAGAGTCCGGCTCACGATCCTGCCCTTAATCTGGATCGACGCCACATCCTGGTTGACCGATGCGATGTCCTGGATGGAACTGCGGTCTATATAACGGAAGGGGTACAGGCGTATCAGCTCGCCGATGGTGTTTATCCCCAGCTCGCTTTTCAGAAGCTCGGCCCTCTTCGGCCCCACCCCCTTCAGATACTTTATCTCCGTCTGCAGTTCGCCCATACAATACAAATATAATAAAGTTCCATTTTTCTTCGTAACTTAGTAAGCACAAAACCAGAACGACAGGATGAAAAAGTTTTTAAAACTGTTTTGCATAGTAGCCGTCTTCGCAGCGCTCGGCTACGGAATCACAGCACTTATGAGCAAAGTTATCAAACCCAATAAGACCGAGAAAGGGTACATCGCAGCGTCGGACATCAGGATCGAGGACGGAGTGATGACCCCGGAGACGCTTCTGGCGTTCGGAAGGCTCGGGGATCCGCAGCTCTCCCCCGACGGGAAGAAGATACTCTACGGAGTAAGTTACACCAGCATCGGGCAGAACCGCAGCTGCCGTAACCTTTTCGTCTGCGACCCGGACGGAAGCAACAACATCCAGCTGACCAGGTACGCCAGGAGCGTGAGCAACGCCCGCTGGAGCCCGGACGGAAAGAAGATCTATTTCCTGCAGGGCGGGCAACTATGGGCGGCAGCCTACGGCGGGAAGAAGCTGGGAGCGAAGTACCAGCTCAGCGACGTGCCGGCCGGCATCAGCGAGTTCAAGCTCTCCCCCGACGGCACCCGGTTGCTCTATATCAGCAGCATCCCCGGCCCGGTCAGGACCCCGAAGGACAGCGATCCAGCGCTTGACAAGGCCCAGGCCTATGTCGCCACCGACCTTATGTACCGCCACTGGGACCACTGGGTGACCGAAACCCCTCGCACCTATGTCGCAAGCCTCACCGATGGCAAGATCACACCCGAGGGCAGCGTCGACCTTCTGGGCGACGAGCCGTTCGAACTCCCGACCGAGCCTTTCGGCGGAGCCGAGCAGCTCGACTGGGCCCCGAACGGCCGCCTCATCGCCTACAGCTGCCGCAAGAAGACAGGAAAGCAGTACGCCTTCAGCACCAACTGCGGCATCTACATTTACGACGTTCAGACTAAGGAAACGACTCCCGTGAAAACGGACGGCGGCTACGACACCGATCCCGTGTGGAGCCCGGACGGAACGCATCTGGCCTGGATCTCGATGGCCCGCGACGGCTACGAAGCCGACAAGCAGCGCCTCCTTCTCGCCGAGATGGACGGCGCGGCAGTCAGGGGCATAAAGGAGCTCACGACGAACTTCAAATACGAT
The DNA here is from genome assembly GCA_017538685.1 of Bacteroidales bacterium. The sequence continues at coordinate 2,848 of JAFYIK010000192.1, forward strand.
GTCTCGAGCCTGCTCTGGGCGGAGGATGGCAAGTCGCTCTATTTCAGCGCACTCAGCGAAGGAACCGGAAAGATCTATAACATCGACCTTGAGGCCAACGTCAGACAACTCACGAAAGACGGCTGGAACTACGATTTCTTCACCCCCTTCGCCGTGACTCCCGAGGGAACGCTCCTTACGAGCTACTACTGCCTCAACTTCCCCGTCGAACTCGTGGCCGTGGACAAAGACGGCTTCAAGCAGATCACTAATGAAAACAAGCACATCCTCGACCAGCTCGACGAGCCGACCTCCGAGAGCGTGCTCGTAAAGACGGTGGACGGTCAGGATATGCAGTGCTGGGTGCTCTATCCCCCGAAGTTCGACCCTGCGAAGAAGTACCCCGCCGTGGAGATAGTGCTCGGCGGCCCGCAGAGCTCGAACACCCAGGACTGGAGCTACCGCTGGTGCTACCGCCTGATGGCCCAGCAGGGCTATATCGTGATTATGCCCAACCGCCGCGGAACCACGGCGTTCGGCCAGCCGTGGAAAGAGCAGATCAGCGGCGACTACGCCGGCCTCAATATGCAGGATTACCTTTCCGCAGGCCGCTGGATAAAGAGCAAGCCCTATGTCGGCAAGCTCGCGTGCGTGGGCGCGTCGTACGGCGGATTCTCGGCCTATATGCTCGAGGGCCTGCACGGCGACCTCTATGACTGCTTCATCGCCCACGCCGGCATCTTCGATGAGAAGGCCCTCTGGTTCACCACCGAAGAGATGTGGTTCGCGAACTGGGACAACGGCGGACTGACCGAATATGCCTACGAACCCGGGCAGACGGGCCCGAAGGGCGACGGCGTCTGGTTCGGCGGAATGCAGCAGGCCGGCGCGCCGTATGCAAAGACCCCGAAGGCGAAGCACCACTACGCCAACGACCCTCAGAGCAATGTTCTCAAATGGCACACCCCCATCCTCTGCATCCACGGAATGATGGACTTCCGCATCCCCTACACCCAGGGTATGGCCGCGTTCAACGCAGCCCAGATGATGGGCGTGCCGAGCAAGCTCCTCATTTTCCCCGAAGAAAATCACTGGATCCTCCAGCCTCAGAACTCCCTCTTCTGGCATCGCGAGTTCTACGACTGGCTGGACAAATGGTGCAAAGAATAATATAATATGTTAGGACTCGCGCTCGCAGCAATAATAGGCGTCAGCTGCCCGACCAAGGCCGTCCAGTACGAAAAGGTCGAATATTCCGTGAAGATCACGGAAGGCGTCTGGATGGATCCTTACCTTCAGGAAGAGGCGGCCGTCGACCTTGAATTCTTCGCCCCCGACGGAGCACACGGCGTGCTGCCGTGCTTCTACTCGGGAGCGGACTCCCTATGGACGGCCCGATTCACCCCTTCCCAGCCGGGAATATACACCCTCCGTTTCATCTATTCGGAGACCGAGGATTTCGCGGCCGATATGGAAGATATCTCCCTGCTGGTCAGGGTCTCGGATGCGAAGGGCTTCCTGCGTCCGCGGGACAACTGGACTTTTCAGTACGACAGCGGCGAGCCCTTCCGCGGGATAGGCGAAAACCTCTGCTGGGAATCGCGCACGCAGGACGACAACCCGCATCTTAAGGAACTCCACGAGCAGGCGGACGTCTACAATTACGACGTGATGCTCCCCAGACTCAAGGACCACGGCGGGAACTTCACCCGGATGTGGATGTGCAGCTGGAACTTCCCCATCGACAGGCACTCGGACTTCAATAACCCGCGTTATACCGACTCCGACGAGCCCTTCAACCCCAGCGCGGTCCAAAGGCTGGACCACGTCCTCGAACTGGCGGACAGCCTTGGCATAAAGATTATGCTCTGCCTGAACCAGGGCGATGTCACCGCCGACGAAGACTTCTTCACTTCCGAAGACGCCAAGGTCCGCTACCGCAATTATCTGCGTTACATAGTAGCCCGCTGGAGCTACAGCCCGGCGATCGCCGCCTGGGAGTTTTTCAACGAGGTGGACAACATCCAGTTCGCGGACGCCGAGGATCCAATCCCCGCCGCGGACATCACCGCCTGGCACGCCGAAATGGCAAAGTACCTGCGCGACATGGACCCGCACGGCCATATGATCACCACCTACATCTCGCACCGCGACATCCCGGGCCTCAACAGCATCCCCGAAATCGACTTCAACCAGAGGCATATCTACAAAGGCACCGCCGATATTCCCCGTACCCTCAATGAGTACAGCGGGCAGTTCCGCAAGCCCTACGTGATAGGCGAAGCGGGCTACGAGTGGGACTGGTACAAAGACTTCAACGAAATCGCCGACGGGCTGGATATGGACTTCACCCGCGCTATGTACTACGGCCTCTTCAACCCCACCCCGATAGCGCCTATGAGCTGGTGGTGGGAATGGTTCGACTCCCGCGGAACGGACGAAAAGATAGCTGAAGTCCGCGCTCTCAGCGACCAGATGCTCGAGGCGGGCGGAGGCAGTTTCGAGCCTTTCACGGTGAAGGTTTCGGGCGGCGACGGTTATGCCGTCAAATGTGGCGAAAAGATGTTCGTGTACATCTTCAACCCCACCGACAAACCCATCAAATCGTTCTCCGTGTTCAAGGCGGAATCCGGCTCGTCCAGGGTGTCCGCCGCAGCATACAAATTATCAGGACTTAACATACTTCCCAAACAGGGACAAACATTCGTATTATGAGATTTATAAAAACGCTTGCAACGCTGCTTGCCCTCCTCGCGGGAGCGGCAGGCCTCAGCGCTCAGAGCCTCACCGTTTCCGGCACGGTGCGTGACGCCCTCGGCTATCCGCTCCCCGGCGCGGCCGTGCTGGTTGACGGCACCTCGAACGGTGCCATCACCGACCCCGACGGCCGCTACGAGCTTCGCGGAGTCGCGCCCGGCGCCAGCCTGACCGTGGACATACTCGGTTACAAAGGCCAGACGGTGAAGGTAGGCGGCCGCTCCGTCATCGACTTCGTCCTCGAAGAGGACACTATGATGCTCGAGGAAACGGTGGTCGTCGGCTATGGACAGGTCAAGAAGAGCGACCTCACGGGCTCGGTGGCCTCCGTCAAGGCAGAGAAGATCACGGACGTGCCCGCGAACTCCGTGGACGCGCTGCTTCAGGGCCGTGTGGCCGGCGTGCAGGTCACTAACGCCTCGCAGGACCCTGGCGCTTCTTCGACCGTGCGTATCCGTGGAAACTCCTCCCTCAACGGTTCCAACTCCCCGCTCGTGGTCATCGACGGTTTCCCCTACGGTGAGGCGGGCGCGCTGAGCCAGATCAACCCGCAGGACATCATTTCGATGGAGGTGCTCAAGGACGCTTCCGCTTCCGCAATCTACGGCTCCCGCGGCGCTAACGGCGTTATCCTCATCACCACCCGCAAGGCGCA